>CALINB010000017.1 GCA_938045325.1 uncultured Rhodospirillales bacterium
GACATGGGCGGCACATCGACAGACGTATCTCACTACGATGGTTCCTTCGAGCGCACTTTCGATACCACGGTCGCGGGCGTACGCTTACAAGCACCGATGATGCGCATTCATACCGTCGCCGCGGGCGGCGGTTCTATTTTGCATTTCGACGGCGGGCGGCTTCGGGCCGGACCGGACTCGGCAGGCGCCGATCCGGGACCCGCCTGTTACCGGCGCGGCGGCCCGCTTTGCGTTACCGATTGCAATGTCATGCTCGGGCGCATTCAACCCGATTTTTTTCCAAGCGTTTTCGGACCCGGCGCCGATGAACGGCTCGATGCCGAAGCGACAAAAACAAAGTTCACGGACATCACAAAAGACGTCAACCGCGAAACAAATTCGAACCATACCCCGGAAGAAATCGCCGAAGGGTTTCTCACCATCGCCATCGAGAACATGGCCAACGCCATTAAGCACATCTCGGTTCAGCGGGGTTATGATATCAGCGAGTACGCCCTCAACTGTTTCGGCGGTGCCGCCGGACAACACGCCTGCCGGGTTGCCGACACGCTCGGAATCAATACAGTGCTGATTCATGAACATTCTGGCGTTCTATCCGCATTCGGTATGGGGCTCGCCGATATTCGTGCCTTGCGGGAAAAAACCGTCGAAGCACCCTTGGGCCCGCAATTGATGCCATCCCTGAAGATGGCCCGAACCGAACTCGAAACCGATGCAGTAAAGGAAATTCGAAGACAAGGCATCGAAGAAAACAAAATCGGCGAGCAATGCACCGTTTACTTAAAATATGCAGGGACCGATACCGCCCTGCCTGTTGCCTTCGGCGACCCTGCCGCCATGCAAGAGCAATTTGAAAACGCTCATCGCCGGCAATTCGGATTTGTCATGACCGGCCGTGAGATGATTGTTGAAGCGATATCCGTGGAGGCCATCGGGGCGGCGAATACGCTCAACGAAATACCGTCTAAAAACGGCAAAACGTCGCAAGTTAAACCAACCAAACCCGAAGCAATAGCCCCACTCTATATATTTGATCGTTGGACCGACGCGCCGGTTTACATACGCGACAAACTACACGCCGGGAACACGGTAAAAGGCCCGGCACTCATCGCCGAAACAAACGCAACAATCGTGATTGAACCCGGCTGGCAGGCCGAAAAAACCGGCATTGGCAATCTCGTTCTCAGCCGCTTCGAGGCCCGCGCGAGCACAGCTGCCGTTGGCACCGATGTCGATCCAGTTACTTTGGAAATTTTCAATAACCTCTTTATGTCGATTGCCGAACAAATGGGTGCGGTTCTCGGAAATACGTCATACTCGGTCAACATCAAGGAGCGGCTGGATTATTCCTGCGCACTCTTCGACGGTGACGGACAATTGATTGCGAACGCGCCACATATCCCAGTTCATCTCGGTTCCATGGGCGAAAGCGTGCAAGCCGTCATTCGCGATCAAAAAGAAAGCATGAAGCCTGGCGATGTTTGGGTCCTGAACGCGCCTTATAACGGCGGCACGCATCTGCCCGATATTACCGTGGTGACACCGGTCTTTGATGAGTCGCAATCCGATATCCTTTTTTATACGGCCTCGCGCGGGCACCACGCCGACATCGGCGGCATGACACCGGGCTCGATGCCGCCGGACAGCCGAACCCTCGACGATGAAGGTGTTTTGATCGATAACTTTCTGCTCGTGGAACAAGGACAGTTTCGCGAACAAGCCTTGCGCGAATTGTTGAATTCCGGCAAATGGCCCGCACGTAATCCCGATCAAAATATCGCCGACCTCAAGGCACAAATCGCCGCCAATGAAAAAGGCGTTCAAGAATTGCTGCGTATGGTCGAACATTTTGGCCGCGATGCCGTCACGGCCTACATGAAGCACGTTCAGGATAATGCCGAAGAGTGCGTGCGCCGGGCGATCGAAACCTTGAATAACGGGACACATACATGTGAGCTTGATAACGGCGCCATCATTAAGGTGAATATAAGTATCGACCGAGACCGGCGTGAAGCGATCATAGACTTCACCGGCACGAGCGCACAGTTAAGCAATAATTTCAACGCGCCGTTTGCCGTTACCCGTGCCGCCGTTTTGTATGTCTTTCGAACGCTTGTCGATGACGATATTCCTTTGAACGCCGGCTGCTTGAAACCGCTGAAGATCGTCATGCCCGAGGATTGCGTGCTCAATCCGCAATATCCGGCCGCCGTCGTCGCCGGTAATGTGGAAACCAGCCAAGTGATCGTGAATACGCTTTACGGCGCACTCGGCATCATGGCCGCGGCGCAAGGAACCATGAACAACTTTACCTTCGGCAACGACGAACACCAATATTACGAAACCATTTGTGGCGGTACTGGCGCCGGTGACGGTTATGACGGCACCGATGCGGTACAGGCGCATATGACGAATTCCCGCCTGACCGACCCGGAAGTGCTTGAATGGCGTCATCCGGTTTTGGTCGAGTCGTTTGCGATCCGCCCGGACAGCGGCGGCAACGGAAAATACCGGGGCGGCAATGGAATCATCCGCCGAATTCAATTCCGCGAAGCGATGACCGCAGCGATATTATCCAACAACCGGCGCGTGAGACCGTTCGGCATTGAGGGCGGCGGCAAGGCACAACCGGGACGGACATATATCAAGCGCAAAAACGGTGAGACGACAGAATTGGGTGCAACCGACGAAGCCGCACTTGTTGCCGGCGATAGGATTATCATCGAAACACCCGGTGGTGGCGGTTTTGGAAAGAAAAACGGGGCATAGGTATACGAGCGGATACGCATTCGTTATACTCAGACAATAATTAATGCGCAGGGGGCGAAATTGCCGTTTTTTAAAATCGACGATTTCAGCGGAAAAACTTCACCGGATGCACTGGAATCCATTCTTTGGAAATCCGAGGGTGAGTTCACCCATGCCGCCGTGCGCACCAAACAACCCGGCAAGCCGGGCAACCCGCATAGGCATGACGACGAAGAACAATGGACCATCGTCCTCGAAGGCAAAATGAAATTTCTCATCGGCGATGAAGAGAAAGTGTGCGGGCCCGGGGATGTCGCCTTCGTGCCCCGGTTTGCGGATCATTGCAGCTGCGCCGTCGATGAAACCGCCAAATTTTTCCGGGTAACCCATAAACTAAAGAAATAATATGGCAGGAGGAGGCATATGCCGTTTTATATTGTTGATGACATCAAAAAGAGAAATCCGGATGAAAACCCGAACATCTCGATGCAGGCGGCTGCAGGCGAATTCATGAAAGCGGCTATCGTCACAAAGCCGGAGGGCGAAGGCGTACCATTACATATGCATCCGAACGAAGAACAATGGACATACCTTATCGAAGGCAAGATGCATTATGTCCTTGGCGATGAAGAACGCATTCTCGAGCCTGGTGATTTCGTTCATATCCCCCGCAACGTTAATCACCGTAGCCGGGCCATTGACGGTTCTGCAAAATTTTTTACAGTCAAGAGCCCAACCGGTGATGGCGACATGCAGCAGGATTATAATATGGTTGGCGGCGAAGCATCGGAGAAAGCCAAAAAGAGTTACAACGAAAAAGCAAAATCCCAATAATTCAAACGAACACAACTGAAGAGGAGGAATGAATGCCGTTTTACATCCCGAAAGAAATGGAACAAGGACACTCGAGCGTCAACAAGAAGGTTACAAACTATACCGGTATTGGTGAATTCATGAAGGCCGGTTTAGTCACCAAGCCCGAGGGCGAAGGCCCGCCGTTGCACATGCATCCGAACGAAGAGCAGTGGACCTACATCGTCAAAGGCCAATTGCATTATGTTTTGGGTGATGAAGAACGGATCGTCGAAGCAGGCGATTTCATTCATATTCCTCGGTTTACGAATCACCGCAGCCGGGCCATTAACGGTCCCGCGACGTTTTTTACCGTGAAAAGTCCGGCCGGCGACGGTGACTTAGCCCAGGATTACAATATGGCCGATGAAGACGCGGCTAAAAACGCCGAAGCGAGTTACGCTGATAAAGCAAAGAAGTAATCTCTCGATCGAAGCGCCGCCTTTGCCGATAGGATTTAAAGATGCCCTTTTATGTTACCGAACAGATGAAGTCGATCATCGAGGACGTCATGCCGAATGTCACCATGAAGGCGGCCGCCGGCGAATTCATGAAAGCGGCAATCCTAACCAAGGAAGAAAGCAAAGGCGGCTCCCTTCACTCACATGCCGATGAAGAACAGTGGTCGTATATCATCAAGGGCAAGATGCATTTTGTCCTCGGCGATGAAGAGCGAATCCTGGAAGAAGGCGATTTTGTTCACATTCCCCGCAACGTCAATCACCGCAGCCGGGCGATAGACGGCCCTGTCGTTTACTTCACGGTGAAAAGCCCCGTCAATGCCGGCGGCATGCGCGACGACATGAAACGCATCGGCGGCAAAGAGTCCGAAGAAGCAGAAAAGAAATTTGACGCAGCCGTTAAAAAATAACCGTCTTTAACAGCCGGCGCTTCCAAAAATTATTTCTTTCGTTAACCATGATTTCGCTGACGATGTCTTGATTTTTTCGTCACGTCTGCATCGCAGCAAGACGGGCATCATAATTTTTTAAAATTAAGCTTGCGTCGCGACTCCGGTTTATTTACGATTTTTTAAGAAACAAAGAAATACTAAAAAACAACTATATTTTGTTAAGTAATTAACCCTGTGCACCACATTTTAATACGATGATTATTTGCGGCCGAATCGGTAGGCCAAAAAGCCGTCGTTTTTGGATTCGAAGCCTTCCCGTGACTGCCATTCACACGGGAATAGCGGCTTTATTTGCCTTCAGCATGACCGGCACGGCGGACGCCCGCTCGCTTGAAGAAGACCTCTCGTTTCTGCTGCGGGATAACCCGCAAATCCAAGCGCAGGTCAAACGGGTCGAAGCCGCCCATGCTGATATTAAGCGTAATGTTTCTGAATACTATCCCCGTCTGAGTGCTTCGGCGAATGCGGGCCCGGAAATCATCGACAGCCCCGGCGAGCGTTCAAGCAACGGTAAACAATCGGCGAAGTTTCGTCAGCAGACAACGCTGACATTGACGCAAAACTTATTTAACGGTTTTGCCACATCGACCCGCATTAAAACGGCACGGTTGAATAAAGCACTAGCCACACTTTCGCTGGAAGGCACCCGGCAAACAAAACTGCTTGAGGGCATCACACAGTATATCGACGTACTGCGTCAGCGCCGCCTGGTCGGTCTTGCACGGAACAACGAAGAAACCATCAAACGGCAGCTGCGTTTGGAAGACGAACGGGTTCGCCGTGGCTCCGGTATTGCCGTAGACGTTCTACAAGCGAAATCGCGTCTGCAAATTGCCAAGGAGCGGCGTGTTTCATTCGAAGGCGCACTTGAAAATGCCGTCAGCCGGTATATTCAGGTTTTTAACCGCGCCCCCGATATCGATAAAATGACCGATCCGGCACCGCTCGTTGATATTTTGCCGAGTGAACTCGACCGGGCACTCGATATCGCATTGCTGGAAAACCCGGCCATCAACAACGCCAACATGTCGATTGAAGTCGCCCGTACCCAGCGAAGCCAGGTCAAATCAGAATTTTTCCCGACCGTCGACATGGTCGGTGAGTGGAAATATGAAAGAGATTTCGGCGCCGTTAGCGACACCCGGCGTGATTATTCCGTCGTCGTGCAGGCCAAATGGGATCTTTTCTCAGGCTTTTCAACCAAACATAGCCTGACGCAGGCAAACTTCAATTACCGGGCGAGCCAAGACGATCACGATCAGGTTGCCCGCCAAATCATTCAACAATCGAGGTTGTCCTGGCAGGCTCTGCTGACGGCACAGCAACGGGCTGAACTTTTCGCCAATGCCGTTAACATCGCTTCAGAGGTCGCGGCGGCCCGAAAGCAGCTGCGCGAAGCTGGAAAAGAAACGGTGATTAACGTCCTCGATGCCAATAATGAAGTCATCAACGCACAGATCAATTTAGTGACCGCGACGTATGATGAGCTGCTTGCCATTTATCAAATGATGCTGGCCATGGGACGCCTCAACACCGCTTACTTAAATATTGTCCTTTAATTTGTCCGCATTGCTGCGCCCGTTACAGACGGGCCGGCCACCCTGCCCTCCCTACCTTTTTAATCGACTGTTCTTGTCCAGTCCCCGCCAAGTTGCTAGGTTGTGAACAAATACCGTCTTAGATTGCCGTGTCAGCCGGTCACCCAAGACATTGATGAACTGTAGGGGTCCATGAGCATCGAATTGCTAAAAACCGCGGGCGTCGCGAATGGCCGTCGACTTGGTTACCGGGAAGACGGCAAAGGCACGCCTGTAATTTTACTGCATGGACTTGGCCCCGGATCGCAATCCTGGGAACATCAATTTACGGGCCTGCGCGATCAATACCGAGTCATTGCCTGGGATATGCCGGGGTATGGCGGCTCTG
>CALINB010000018.1 GCA_938045325.1 uncultured Rhodospirillales bacterium
AATAAAGAAGTGATTGAAACGTACAAGCATTACACGATTTCAATGCGTGACCGTATCGCCGAGCTAATTGGCAATGGTGTATCGCCAGACCAACTCGCAAATGAATTTAAAGATTGGGAATACAAAGATTGGGGCCGACCACATCTTTTGCCGGTGTGTATCCAACATGTTTACAAGGATTATATTTGGCGGACCCGGTTCGATATATCCATTTACCGGCCGCTTGAGGCGGAAAAATAACGACGGCGAAAATTTTGATTGATGATGCAAACGACGGCACCGGTAGAAATCCGACTTCAAGGAATCAGCAAGGCTTTTAACGGCAATCGCGTTCTTGAGGGCATCGATCTAGAGATTTACCGCGGTGATATCGTTGCCATTGTCGGCGGCTCCGGCTGCGGCAAAACGGTTTTGCTGAATCATGTCCTTGGCCAACTCAAACCTGATTCCGGTCAAATTTTTGTCGCCGATCATGCCATAGCGGATGCGCCGTTGGTTGAGTTGACCGCGCTCGAGCCGGGTGAGATCGACCAACTTCATACCCATTGGGGCGTCGTTTTCCAGCGCAATGCACTGTTTTCGGGGACTGTTCTCGACAATTTCGCGCTGTGGCTTCAGGAAATTAAAAATCTTGAAGAACATGCCATCGTTTCGATCGCACAATCGTCCTTGGATGCGGTCGATTTGCCGAATGACCGGGACTTCCTCGATACCGCGGTTGAGAGTTTATCCGGCGGCATGGCAAAGCGGCTTGCCGTGGCGCGGGCATTATCGATGAATCCCATCGTTGTTTATTACGACGAGCCGACAACCGGTCTCGATCCGACCAGCGCCTCGCAGGTCCAAGATTTAATTTTAGCGACTCATGAGAAGCCCGGGCCCGACGAAACCATCCGAACCAGCATCATCATCACCCACGACAAGGATTTATTGAACCGGCTTCAACCGCGCACGGTCATGCTGCACGAAGGTAAAATATTCTTCGATGGGCCGTTTGAGGAATTTAAGGCGTCGGCATCGGATATTATCCGGCCGTATTTCGACCTCATGCCGGTTTTGCATAACCGGCCGGCTGTCTCGTGTTAAGCTTGTGCGCGTAACGCTTCTGCCTTCGCGACGAACGGCAGCAGTATATTGGCAATAAACACGGACGCGGCCAGGAAGAAAAAGGTGGATGTCAGACCGTAAAGGTCGGCAATCACACCGCCAATAATCGGCGCAAAGGTTCCCAACGCTGTTTCGGCCAAAAACATCATGCTGGTGACCGAGCCGTGCATTTTGACCGCCGATAGGTCCATCACCCAGCTTTGGATCACCGGTCGGGCGGCATAAATAAAGAACCCGAGGAATGCGACCCCGACGATAAATACCGTGGCATTACCGATAAACGGTAAGATGAGGAGGGTGATGTTCATGCCCCACATGCCGAAGTAGGCAATTTGCTTACGTCCGATTTTATCGGAAAGGATGCCCGCAATCGGTCCCATCACGGCGCCGGCCAGCATGATGATGCTGACCCCGGATCCGACAGCCAAGCCGTCGAATTTTAAGATATCGAGAAAATATAGCGGCAGAAAAATCAGGACTCCGTTTTGGGCAACTTTGCGAAAACCCGATACCGCAAACAAGGTGAGAACAGCTTTGTTGGTCAGCAATTCTTTGATGCCGTCCCAGTAGTCTTTCATTTTCGCCGATGAATCTTGTCCCTCGACGCGTTTGCCCGTTCGTCGAATACCGAGCATGATTAAGACGGCAATGATCGGCGGCAGGGCGCCGTTGATGATGGCGACGTCCCGCCAATTCATGGCCAAGGCCAGGGCCGGGATGGCGGCCGTCTTGTTCAGCATGATGCCGGCGGCGAACGGCCCGATGGCTTGCATCACGCTGGAGCCGAATCCATGCATGGCGACGGCGAATCCGCGCCGCTCGGGATAACGGATCGAAAGATACGACATGGCCGGCGGATGCCAGGACATGCTGGTCGCACCGATCACGCCCATCATCACCGCAATCATGAGATAGCTGTCGGTCAATCCCAAGGCCATCATGCCGCCGCCGCACAGCGCCAGGGAGACCGCCATCAAGAGAACGCGGCGGCCGAAGATATCGGCGGCGGCGCCACTTGGAATATTGGCAATAGCGGAGCTTGCATTAAAAATTGCCCAGAGGACCGTGACTTCGGTGTAGCTCCAGTCGAACTCTTTTTTCATGAACGGCACCATGACGAAGAGGATGGCCGTCACCCAATGCAGGCTGCCGTGGCCGACCGATATGGCAATGATCGGTGTTCTCGATTGTTTGAGTTCGCCGCTGGGTGTGGAGATCGTAGACATGATTTCTGGTGTAGCCCCTTTTCCTTAATCGTGCGATAAAAAAGGCGTCCGGCGATCCGATGGAATTGAAATAACCATTGCAAACGGCGTATGAACGCGCATGTATAGGCAAGAATCAAAGGGCCGAAAACATAGGATCGGACATGAGCGACGAAATTGTGGATGAAGGCGATGACGTCTTTCAGGTCATCACGGCCAATCGGCTGAGCGATGGGCACGTGGTTTATTTAACCCAATTAGACGGCGAATCGGGCTGGACGACCCGCGCGCAAAGCGCGACCGTTTTTGCCGCCGGTGAGGTCGAAAAAGCTTTAGAGGCTGCTGAAAAGGACGTCACCGCCAACGTCATCGTCAATCCTTATGCCACCGAAATCACCGGTAAGAACGAACCCTTGGGTGCCAAGGAAACACTCCGTTCCGCCGGCGGGCCCAGCGTTCGTTTCGGCGAGACCCGCGTTGTGCCGAAGGACCCGGATTACACGATTTAAGCCGCCGAAAGTCCCTGTTGCGCTTAAACGGATTTAAGTTCTTAACTATTTGAATTCATTATAATTTACTAGGCCCCTG
>CALINB010000019.1 GCA_938045325.1 uncultured Rhodospirillales bacterium
CTAACAAACCCTGGAAGGAAGATCATTTTAGGCATGCGTTTCGGAAGGCCGTGTTGAATGCCGGGCTCGATGGTCTCACCTTCCATGGGCTTCGAAAAACAGCAGCCGTGATGCTGGCGGAAGCCGGCTGCTCCGAACAAGAAATCTCCGCCATAACCGGGCACCGAACCAGTCAAATGGTTCGCCATTACACGGCCGGCGCCCGGCAAAAAGAAATGGCGCGTGCCGCAATCATTAAGCTTGAAGAAAACGAAAAACAGAACGCCTAATGAACAAAAGTGCCAAACTTTGGGCCAAGCGAGTGCCAAACTTTAGCTTGGACCAAACCGGGAACACCTAATTTTGTGAATAAACTGAACGCATTAAATGGTGGGCCGTGTAGGATTCGAACCTACGACCCGCTGATTAAGAGTCAGCTGCTCTGCCAACTGAGCTAACGGCCCCATTGAATTGAATGCGATTTTGGGGTTGTAGATGAAATCCCCCATCCGTACAAGAGGTCGCCAATCCGGAAACAGGCAGGCCTTTACATGGCATGCTTCCATTTTTTGCCGATTAGGGATTTTGGAACAAAAAATCCGTTTTAATTGGCCGATTTCGGCATCAACCGGCGGCTCGCTTAATCTAAATCAAGGCAAATTTCCGCAATATTGCCATAGTATTAGATACTTTTCGGTTGTCAGTATTGGCACCGGAAACTACGGTCTTATTCAATAACCCAGGGGATATCATGGACTAGCTACCGCTGAGAATTCACCTAACGGCAAACGTCACGGCCCGTTGTTGAGGGCGGCTTTTACCTCATCGGCCACCCGCAAGCCGCTTAAGTAAGCCGTTTCAACAAGTTCCGAAACCGGCCGCGATTCCGTGCCCGAGCCGGCCCAAAACAACCGCCCTGTATCCGCCGCTTTGAGACTTTCACGTGCGCCCCGCGAACCGGGCGGTAAATACGTATAACCGCCGCAAGCGAACGGATCCTCTGCCCAATTGATGCTGCGAAAATTAATTAAATCACGCCGCGGATCGGCTTTGGGATAGAGCCGCTTCAGATCGGCGGACAGGATTTCCATGCGGCTCTCATCACTTTCGCCAGCTAGCTTGGCCGCGCGCGGCCCGATACAGTAGGCACACAAGGCCGCCGGGCCACCTGCAACACCACGAAACACGGACCAATATAAATTCACCGGCCCGGTCGCGCAGGCAACCATTTCCATCCAATTCGGCCAAAAATTTTTCTTAAAATGCAGCAACATTTTGATGATCGGGCCGACTTCGATTTGTGACAGCGCCTTTTGCTTCGAGGACGGTAACGCCGGATCAAAATCAACGGCGCCGGATTTCAACACGCCGATTGGCAGAGTCGAGATCACCGCGCGGGCTTCATGATCGCTGCCGTCTTCGAGCCGGACTCGCGCCGAGTCACATCTCCACGTCACGGCTTTGACAATTTTCCCTTGTTGGATATCGAGGCCTTGCGCCAATGCGCGCGGTAAAGAGCTGTAACCCTCGACGATACGGTGATTGTACCGAGTCTGCAGATCGAGAACCCCATCGTCGACCATGCCGAGCACACCGACATCGTCGACGCCGCCCGGCAAATGCTGCAGGAACGTCATTTCGGTTAGCTGGCGCGCACGGCCTTTATAGCCGTGCTTTTCGATAAATTCCCGCGCAGACATGTCCGGCGGTTGCGCATTCGCGATTTTACCGCGCATCCCGGCACAGGCCCAGGTTTCCGGATGCATACAAATCAACGGTAGCCAACGGGTTGCACCGCCGAGATTAAACGCCGTGCGACGCATTTGCGGCAAGCCGCGTAAATTAAGCCCAGCGTCTTGGACCTCTTTCATCGTCGCGGCGTTGCGGCCATGGACAAATTCGGCACCGCCTTCCATCAATCCGTCGCAGAAATCATCAACGGTTTTCACTCGGCCGCCGATCCGGTCGCGCGCTTCCAAAATGGCAACCGAATATCCGGCACGAGTTAACTCTCGTGCCGCGGCGAGACCCGAAACCCCGGCGCCGATAACGATTACATCCAACATGTCATGACTCTTTTTTTGTTGTCTTTAGAACCTGCGAACGCAGAAATTCCGGTGCCAAGGCCTTCACGACATAGCCCATCGCGATACCACCAGGGTAAGTCACTTCCCGCTTGCCCTTGGCCAGCGCATCGAAAGTCGCTTCGACAACTCCGTCCGCGGACTTCATGGAATCACGAACTTTTTCAGGCATATTGTTGCGCATTTGCGAATTGTGAAATGGTGTATCGATTGTCCCGGGGTAGACCGTCAACACATTGATACCCGTGCCATCCAATTCTAAGGATAACGACTCGGCAAACCCCGTCATGGCGAATTTTGTCGCTGCATAGGCGGTTTTTTTCGGTGAAGCGATTTTACCCGACACGGAAGACATAAAAACGATCCAGCCGCGGTCCCGTTGTAGCATCTGCGGCAATAAGGCTTTCGCAAAATAGACCGTACCGAAATAATTGACCCGCATGATGTGCTCGACATCATCGAGGTCCCAGTCGAGGAATTTTTGCTGTCCGCCGTAACCGGCATTGTTAACGAGCAAATCGACGGAACCGAGTTTTTTGATAGCCTGGCTTGCCGCTTGCTCGGCTTGCTGCCTGTCAGATATGTCGCACGGCAAAACAACCGCCTCGCCCGATTGCGCGCGTATCTCTTCGGCCAGGGCCTCAAGTTCGTCCTTGCGCCGCGCGACCAAGGCAACCCGTGCGCCATTTTTGGCAAGCTGCAGCGCCATCAGACGGCCAATCCCGCTTGAAGCACCGGTAATCAGTGCGGTCAAACCGTTGTAGTCCGTTAATTGTTGTGATTGAGCCACAGAATGGATCCGCCGTGTTTTCGCTTTCGTAGTATGTTGATAGCACGTCTGCACCGCCATGAAAGCACTAATTATTCAGCATGATTCCAATGATTTGGCCGGATATAGCCCTTGTTCGCCCGCCATCACTTAAGTAGAGTTTCCGCCTGCATCTCAACCATTCAGGGTATTCATCCGTATGGCCATTAAATCCTGGGACCAAAGGTTGGCCCATATTCTCGTTAAACCGTTGGTGAACACGCCGGTCCACCCCAACCATATGACCGGCTTCAGCCTCCTTTTCGGCATTGCCGCGGCCGCCTTGTTTGCGCAAGGCGATCCGGTCTTGGCGCACTGGGCTGCGGGCTTATTCATGATCGCCGTATTTTTAGACCACACCGACGGCGAACTGGCGCGGTTAGCGGGAAAAAGTTCATCGTTTGGCAAATATTTCGATTCGTCCGTCAATTGCAGCAACTACACGATGATGTTTATCTCCATCGGTTACGGCCTTTCATCCGGACCTTTGGGGCACTGGGCCCTCATACTTGGGCTGGCAGCCGGCCTCAGCAATCCGATCATTCTTTTTATGCGTCTGAGTACGGAACGGCGACACGGCTCGCAATCCGTCGCACACCCCAGTTACGCCGGCATCGAAATCGAGGACATCATTTACTTGATTGGGCCAATTACCTGGCTCGGCGGTCTACAGTATTTTTTCTTAGCCTATGGCATCGGATCCTTTGGATATTTTACCTGGACCCTCTGGAATGCTGTTCGGAAACGCTGAGCAAGTACACTAAAACTCCTCGCCTGAACTACGCCGACCAATCACGATGTCACGGTGCACATGAACACCCAATAGCAATCCAAACCCGATCAAAACGGTCATCATTGCTGTTCCGCCATAAGAGATCAACGGCAATGGCACACCGACGACCGGAATGAGTCCGGTCACCATGGCAATATTGATAAATACATACAGGAAAAACGTCACGGTTATGCCAAGGCCGATCAAACGGCCGAATTGATTGCGGCTCCCTAAGGAAATTGCAAAACCGTAAATCAAAATAATAATATAAAGCGCTATAAGCCCAAGCCCGCCAACCATGCCGACTTCTTCGGCGAGCATCGTGAATACGAAGTCTGTTTGCTTCTCGGGCAAGAAATTCAAATGGCTTTGCGAGCCCTGTAAAAAGCCTTTGCCGAATAAGCCGCCCGAGCCCAATGCGATTTTCGATTGGATGATGTGGTAACCGCCGCCCAAGGGATCGCTCTCGGGATTGAGGAATATTAAAACCCGCTTGCGTTGATAGTCATGTAAAAACTGCCACGCTAAAGGCAACGCCAATAACGTACCAACCGCCATCGCGACAAAGACAGCCAGCCTGACACCAGCAAGCCAAAACAAGGCAATGCCGGCGATTAGCAACATCACCGCCGTGCCGAGATCGGGCTGACGCAGAACCAACGCCGTCGGCACCGCAATGATGAGAACCGGCGGCAATAAATAAAGAATACGGCCGACATCATCGACACTGACACCGTGAAAATATCGTGCCAAGGCCAATATCATGGTGATTTTCATGACTTCAGACGGCTGAAGGTTGATCAAGCCAAGGTTAATCCACCGTTGTGCCCCCATTCCAATCGTGCCGCTGAATTCGACAAAAACCAATAACAGCAGAGTCACAATATAAAAGAAGTAGGCATACCGCAGCCAAATTCGAATATCCGTTAGTGCGACAATTAGCATCGCAACGAAGCCGACTCCAAACCGAACCATTTGGCGGGTTGCCCAGGGATCGAACTTTCCGTTTGCAGCTGAATACAGCATGGCAAAGCCGACACAAGCGATGACACATATCAAAAAAATAAAAAACCACTGAAGCTGCCAAAGCTTTTGACGTAATGTGCGTTCAGTCCGGTTAAATCCTAATGCCGTTTCCATCATCCCGACTCATCACCCTGTGCCTGCGGACCTGAAGCCGACATTTGATGCCCGACACCCGGACGTGCCGATTTTCGGCGTTGCGCTTCTAACAGAATATCACGGGCAATCGGTGCGGCCGTTTTTGAACCACTGCCGCCATGTTCAACGATAACGGAGACCGCATACCGGGGCGAGGAAACCGGAGCAAAACCGACAAACAATGAATGGTCTCTCTCTTCCCATGAAAGCTCCTCGTTTTTACGGACCCCCTTCTCTCGTTCGGCTTTTGATATGCGTCGCACTTGAACAGTGCCGGTTTTTCCGCCCATAGCAAATTTCCGTTTTTCAATACGCGAACTGAAGGCCGTACCAAACGGTTCATTAACGACACGGGACATGGCTTTTTGAATCACACTCAGGTGCTGCTCCGGAACCCCGATCGGATTAAACTTCGGCTCCGGCACCGGTGTAAGTTCTTCACTAAAAGAAATGGAACGCGTGACACGCGGTATCACGGCAAACCCGCCGTTCGTCAACCGGGCCGTCATCACTGCTAACTGCAAAGGGGTGCTTAATAAAAAGCCCTGCCCGATACCGGCAATCAAAGTTTCACCCTGTTGCCAGGAACGGCCCGTTGCCGAGCGTTTCCAGGCTCGCGTCGGCATCAATCCCTTGAGCTCTCCCGGCAAATCGACATCGAGCTTTTGCCCCAAGCCTAAACGCCGCGCCATTTCAGTTATTTTATTGATCCCGATTCGCTTCGCAATTTCATAAAAATAAACGTCGCATGATTGCGTGATCGCCTGACTCATATCGAGTGTGCCATGACCACCCTTTTTCCAACAGTGGAACTCTGCATTGCCGAGCTCAACGGACCCTTTGCAAAAATGTTGTGTTGCCGGCGTTGCAACTCCTTTTTCGAGGGCAGCCAATGCTACAGCCATTTTAAATGTCGATCCTGGCGGATATTGACCGCTAATCGCTTTATTGGTGAGTGGTGCCCGCGGGTTCGAAACCAACGTTTTCCACTCTTCAGAAGACAGTCCCCGGTTAAAGGTATTCGGATCAAACCCAGGGGTTGATGCCAATGCAAGGATATCGCCGTTATGGACATCGAGCACGACAGCCGCAGCGCTTTGATCTGACAAACGTTCACTGACGAATTTTTGCAAGTCAAGATCGATGGTCAGAGAAATTTCTGCACCCGGCTGACCCTCCTGGCGCGATAGTTCACGAATGACCCGCCCCAAAGCATTGACCTCGACCTGCAGGTTGCCGCTTGAGCCCCGCAAAGCCAGATCATGGGTTTTTTCCATCCCGGATTTACCGATGCGGAACCCCGGTAATTGCAACACAGGATCATCTCTAGCTTCTTTTTCCGAAACTGAAGCAACATAGCCCAAAACATGGGCCAAGTGATCACCGTGCGGGTAAAACCGGCTTTGTCCGACATCAATCAGTATCCCTGGCAGATCCGGTGTGTTGACTTCTATTTTAGCAACTTCTTTCCAACTTAAATTATCCCGCACCGTAACCGGCACGAAGCTCCGTTTCCGACGAATTTCACGGAGAATGCGGCGGCGCTCATGTTCGCTGAGCGGGATCATTTTGCTGAGCTGGTCTAAAGAATGATTAACGTCACGCGTGTTTTCGGAAACGAGTACAACGCGGTAGTTTTGCTGATTAACGGCAAGCGGCTTGCCAAAACGGTCAACGATCCGACCCCGTGGCGGGGGCAGCATGCGCAGGCTGATCCGATTCTCGTCGGCCAAGGTGGCATACCGGTCGGCTTCGACCACTTGCAAATAATAGAGCCGGCCCATGAGGGCGGAAAGTAACACGAGTTTACCGCCACCCAGCACAGCCGCCCGCCGGGTCAAAAGCTTCTGGCGGTCGGTATCGACTAACATAATGCTACTCGGTGTTTAAAAATGCCTGTTGCCAGCGCAAAAAGAACCAACACATTACCGGGTACAACCCGAGTGTTAGTAAATACTGGAAAATCAACGCTTCCGCATCGATTAATGTTACGCTGAGTATAGAAACTAAGGCCCAACTCACGGCCATCGCCAAAGCGGCAACAATCGCAAAGCCGAGCCAAACAATAAAAAACGACTTTCCGACGAGGAAACGGCGCTGAGACAACACAATGCCATAGGTCACTAAGAGAACAAGCGCATTCACACCCAGTGCCGTCCCGGCCAAGCAATCCTGCAGGACACCGATCGCGAAGACCGCATAAGCCGGCAGCAGGCTCGGATAAAACACCGACCAATAATAAACCGCCATCAAAGCCAATAGCGGCGCCACTCTTGCAAACCCGGGAATGTGTAAGGGAACGACACTAAGAACAACAAGTGCAAGCGTGAGGCCGAACGGTGTCAGCTGGCGTGCCCAAAGATCGAGACGTTGCCAGAATGCCGTCTTCATCGCGCTTGGCCCGGTACCGTCAGCTGTTGATATTCCGATTCCTCAAGTCCGCCAAGCACGCCTTCTTGGTCGTAATTAATCACGCGGATGTATTCCAGCGAATTTCTTTCCGCAAACGGCTGCACGGCAATGCCTTTATCACCGACACTTGCGACGACACCGATCGGGATGCCCGGCGGAAAGACACCGGCATGGCCCGAGGTGACGATCCGGTCACCTTGCGGCACGCGTGCATTCGGTGGCAGGTGGATTAATTTGGGCTGATCCGCATTATTGCCGGCGAGAATGGCGCGCGTCCGCGTTGATTCGACCAAAACCGGAATTCGTGAGTTTAAATCGGTGATCAGCAAAACCCGGGTCGAACGGTTGCCGACCACCGCAACACGGCCGACAAGGCCATCGCCGGTTATCACGGCTTGGCCGTTTTTAACACCGTCACGTTTGCCAATGTTCAACACGATGGAGTGGGCAAAGGCACCACCCGCATCGGCAATGACGCGTGCCGTCAAAAAATTCGTTGCAGCACTCGATTTAAAATTCAGCAGACTCTTAAGCGCTTTGTTTTCCGCTTCCAGTTTTCGAGCCACGGCCTGCCACTGTAACAACCGGGCTCTTTCTTGTAATAACCGTTCGTTTTCTGATTTAAGCGCCGTCATGGCGCGCACTTCATTGATCATCTCTTTGGCAGATGCAATGGGACGGGAAGCAAAGTCGAGGATAGGGGCAACAGCATCGGTGACATGGGCGCGCATGCGCTCGACCAGCAAGACATCCGCTTTACCAAGCAGCATCAAGGCAAACGCGGCACCGACCAAGCCCAGGTATAAAAACCGCTGAGCGAGAGTCCGGATCGATGCTTCAACGCGAAATATTTGTCGAGGACGCTCTGCCACGAGGTTCCCCTCTAATGCCCAAATTTATCGTGATTACGGCTGCCCATGTCCCGAATCTTAAGCCGAATCACCAAGTACAGTCTCAATTTTTTATTAAAAAATGCTTTAGGGCGCAATTATTCTATGGGTTAATACATGCTGATGAGGATGTTTTTCAGGCGTTTCATCTCCTCAAGCGCCCGTCCAGTGCCCAAAACCACGCACGAGAGCGGATCATCGGCAATCGAGACCGGCAGGCCGGTCGCATGCCTCAAAACGAAATCGATATTGCCGAGAAGCCCGCCGCCACCGGTCAATACAATCCCTTTATCGACAATATCCGCCGCCAATTCCGGCGCCGTGTGCTCGAGGGCGACTTTCACGGCTTCGATAATTGCGCCCACCGGCTCCGCCAAACTTTCGGCGATTTGGCGCTCGCTGATGACGAGTTCCTTCGGCACCCCGTTCATCAGGTCGCGGCCTTTGATTTCCATGGTACGACCCTCGCCTTCTTCAGGCGGGCAGGCGGAGCCAATCTCCTCTTTAATCCGTTCGGCACTGCTTTCACCGACCAACAGGTTATGATTACGCCGGATATAGGCAATAATGGCTTCATCCATCTTATCGCCGCCGACGCGCACGGAACGGGAATAGACGATACCGCCGAGCGAAAGCACGGCAACTTCCGTTGTGCCGCCGCCGATATCAACGACCATGGAGCCGGTTGGTTCGGTGACCGGCAAGCCCGCACCAATGGCCGCCGCCATCGGCTCTTCAATAAGCAGCACCCGGCGTGCGCCGGCACTTTCTGCCGAATCTTGAATGGCGCGCCTTTCGACGGCCGTCGATCCCGAGGGCACACAGACAACGACTTGCGGCGAAGCGAAACTGCGCCGGTTGTGAACCTTGCGGATAAAATATTTGATCATTTCTTCGGCGACTTCGAAATCGGCGATCACACCGTCACGAAGCGGGCGGATGGCGGTAATATTGCCCGGCGTGCGGCCCAGCATTTGCTTGGCTTCATCGCCAACCGCAAGAACCTGCTTTTTACCCTTCACATCGGCAATCGCCACCACGGAAGGTTCGTTCAACACGATCCCGCGGCCCTTAACATAAACAAGGGTATTCGCAGTACCCAGATCGATCGCCATGTCGGCGGACAGAAAGCCAAATAACTTAGAAAACATTGTTCCTCACAGAGCCATACAAGGAATCGACCCGAATGGCTGGTTTAGAAGCCGAATCCCCTGCGATTCGAAGCGGTACCGGAGATTTTCTGCTCCGGCACCATTTCAATCTTTATAATAGATTCGTTCACGGAAGCTAGGCCGAAAGCGCTTCAGGCGCGGTTTTTTCCCGTTTTACCAAAAGTTTGTTCAAAGCCGAGATATAGGCATTCACCGAGGCGACCATGGTATCCGTATCGGCCGCTTGTCCATTGACGGTTTTACCGTCCTCTTCAAGCCTGACCGTCACTTCGGCCTGTGCATCGGTGCCTTGCGTGACCGCGTGCACTTGATAAAGCTGTAGCCGCGCTTTGTGGGGAAACAGCTCTTTTATGGCGCTGAAGGCGGCATCGACAGGCCCGTCGCCTATTGCCTGACAGGCCTTTTCCGCGCCATCGATATCCAGGGTTAAGTCGGCCTTCGGCGGACGATGGACTGTCCCGCACAGCAATTCCAGCGAAACCAGCTTGATTCGGTCGTGAACCCTGATTTCCTCGCCGATCAGAGCGATTAAATCCTCATCAAAGACGTCTTTCTTTTTGTCCGCCAGATCCTTGAACCGCTTAAAAGCGTCCTCCAAGGCGTTGTCACCCAAAGTATAGCCAAGCTCCGCCAGTTTTTGCTTAAAAGCATGGCGGCCCGAATGCTTGCCCAAAACCAGCTTCGATTGGCCCAGTCCGACCGATTCGGGGGTCATGATCTCATAGGTTTGTGCATGCTTGAGCATGCCGTCCTGGTGAATCCCCGATTCGTGGGCAAACGCATTCGCCCCGACGATCGCTTTATTCGGCTGCACGGAAAAGCCGGTGATCGAAGACAACAGACGCGAGGCTTTTGTAATATGAACCGTATCAACCCCGGTTTCAAACGGCATGAAATCTTGACGCGTCCGCAGAGCCATGACGATTTCTTCCATCGCCGCATTGCCGGCCCGCTCGCCGATCCCGTTGAT
>CALINB010000020.1 GCA_938045325.1 uncultured Rhodospirillales bacterium
CGGCGCGCGCGCGCCTTGAGGCCTGTCAAACGACGCCAAGCGCGCTGGCGAAACGTGGTATTGCGATCAACCAGGATGGCGTCCGGCGCAGTGCCTGGGAGCTCCTATCGCGGCCGAATATTGACTTCGCCTGTCTTCAAACGATTTGGCCCGAGCTTGTTTCTATCCCGAATCGGATTGCCGAACAGCTCGAAATTGAAACCCGCTACACCGGTTATCTCGAGCGCCAGGAAGCCGACATTCAGGCTTTCCGAAAAGACGAATCGCTGGCGTTGCCTGCCGACCTCGATTACGCCGCCGTGCCGGGGTTGTCCAACGAGGTTCGCTCAAAATTAATGGACTCACGCCCGGCCACTCTTGGCGCCGCGTCACGAATGCCAGGCATGACACCGGCCGCGCTGACGATTTTACTCGGATTTGTGCGCCGGCATGACACGCGCTTGAGCGCATAATATTACTGGCCGTTTTGTTTCACGTGAAACAGATCGGCGTTCGATAGTCGCGTATGTCACAACACATAGAACAGCCACTTTCCGAAAAAGAATTTCAGCACCAACTCGGAATCGATAAGGCGGCGATGGATCGCCTTTTATGTTATGCCGAGATGTTGCGGACTTGGCAGGCGCGGATCAATCTTGTTTCGACGTCGAGCCTCAATGATATTTGGCGCCGCCACATGCTTGATAGTGCGCAGCTTAAAAAATTCATCAGGCCTTCGGATCAAACGATACTCGATCTAGGTAGCGGCGCCGGTTTTCCTGGACTCGTATTGGGCATCATTACAGGGCTGCCCATACATCTTGTAGAGAGCAACAACAAAAAGTGCTCCTTCTTGCGTGAGGTGGCGCGCAAAACGGACACCAATGTCGTCATCCATCAGGACCGAATCGAATCCCTGAATGCGTTTTCCGCCGATATCATCACTGCCCGCGCGCTGGCACCCTTAGAAAATTTGATCGTTTATTCGGCAGAATTTTTGGCGGAAAACAGTCGTTGTCTGTTTTTAAAAGGGGCAAAGGGCGGACAAGAATTGACGCAGGCGCGAAAAAAATGGAATATGATCGTTACAGAAGCGGAAAGTCTTTCAGATGCTTCAGGGGTTATTTATTTAATCGAAGGGATACACCGCCGTCATGTCTGAGCACCTCATTCAACAAATGCCTGCGCAAAGCCGCATCCTTGCGATAGCGAATCAAAAAGGCGGGGTCGGTAAAACAACGACCGCTATTAATCTTGCGACGGCCTTAGCGGCGGTAAAGAAAAAAGTATTGGTCATCGATCTTGATCCGCAAGGAAACGCGAGTACCGGACTTGGACTAGATCCTGCGGCTCGCGAAAAAAATACCTACCATATTTTGATCGACGACATAACGCTTGAGGAAACGATTCAGCCAACTGACATTCCGGACCTCAGCATCATTCCCTCCGGTATCGACCTCACCGGCGCCGAGCTGGAATTGGTTGATGTTGAGAACCGCGAATACTGTTTGAAAAATGCTCTCAAAGGCATCGAGAAAAAATTCGACTATATTTTAATCGACTGCCCGCCGGCGTTGGGCTTGTTGACGGTCAATGCATTGGTTGCCGCGCAAGCCGTGTTGGTGCCGCTGCAATGCGAGTTCTTTGCCCTCGAGGGTGTCAGTCATTTAAGTCGGACCATTGAGCGGATCGCCGGCAAATTCAATCCGGGATTAGAAATCCAAGGAATCGTGCTGACGATGTTCGATAAGCGCAACAATTTATCGGGTATGGTCGCCGAAGACGTCCGCGCGTTTTTCGGCGACAAAGTATACAACACGGTCATCCCAAGAAACGTTCGCGTTTCCGAAGCGCCGTCTTATGGCCGTCCAGTTTTAGTTTACGATATGGCCTGTGCCGGCTCGCAAGCGTATCTGCACCTCGCCAGCGAGGTACTGAACCGCGAAGGAATTCACGTCTAATGGCGAAGCGCGGACTCGGACGCGGACTGTCCTCACTGCTCGGTGATGATGCGGGTGCCACGCCTGAAGGCATCGACGTTCACGGCAGCAAAAAAATACCGGTCGAATTTCTGCATCCCGGCCGTTACCAGCCGCGAAAATATATGGACGACGATCGCATCAAAGATCTCGCGCGATCTATCGAAGAAAAAGGCATCTTGCAGCCGCTTCTCGTGCGCCATCACCCGGAAGAACCAAACGCTTATGAAATCATTGCCGGCGAACGCCGTTGGCGCGCGGCGCAATTAGCAAAAGTTCATGACGTGCCCGTCATCATCAAGGACCTGACCGATCAAGAGGTTCTTGAGGTTGCGTTGATTGAAAATCTACAGCGCCAGGATTTGACGCCGCTGGAAGAGGCCGAAGGTTACCAGCAGCTGATGGATGAATTCAGTCATACACAGGAAAATTTAGCGAAGGTTGTCGGTAAAAGCCGTAGCCATGTCGCTAACATGATGCGATTGCTGGGCCTGCCGGAACCGGTCAAAAAAATGTTGAACAATGGTGATTTATCAACGGGCCATGCGCGCGCATTGTTAAACGCGAAGGACCCGGCAAAGCTTGCCGGTGAGGTTGTTAAAAAAGGCCTCAACGTTCGCCAAACGGAAAAATTAGCCCAACAAGGTACGGCAAAAAAGACGGACTCAAAATCGAATCAATCTAAACAATCGGCAAAGCAAAAAGATGCGGACACGTTGAGTCTTGAAAACGATTTAACGCTGCTTTTGGGTTTGAAAACTGAAATTCAATTCAACGGCGAAGGCGGCGCTATTGTCATCCATTACAATTCTCTGGATCAATTGGATGATATTTTGCTGCGTTTAAGCGACGGAAAGGCATCACCAATTGCGCCAGCGGGCGCTGCAGTTTCAAGCGGACCTGCTCCGACGGATGCTTCGCAAAATGTTGAGACGCTGAAGCCGGATGATGTCGAGGTAATGTTGTCGTCCGATGATTCAGATCCGGTAAGCCTAAAAGATTAAATCTCAATATATCTTAAGCGCGCACCCGCTGCGATCTGTGCTGGGCCATGACGCGAGCCCCTTGTGCAATCCGCATGAGGGCCCGGGCGCAAACATGTTCTGCCGGCATGCCGGTCGTTTTGCAATTGAGCTCCGCCTCCAAAATCACATCGATGGCATCAGCCAGTCTGCGAACGGGCCAAATCGAAAGCTGGAATCGAAACTGATTCTCAAACAGAAATATGACGGGCGGCCTGAGCGCCTTCATCGCCTGTTCCGGCGGTTGCCCCGCTTGAACGTAAGAGGCGGCAAGTTGCAGGCGCTGCAGGTGCCGCGCCAATGCGCGCAGGATTTGCACAGGCTGCGCGCCTTCCGCCATGACGCGGCGCAATGATACATCTAGCGCCGCCTGATCGCCCGACCCGACGGCATAAATTATTCCATCCATGGAGGCCGCCGCGCTATCGCCGATACACAATTGTGCGTCTTCCAAAGTGACGGTGCCGCCCTCTTCCATATAGAGGGCTAATTTATCGAGCTCATTGCGCGTCACCATCCGATCCGCACCAAGTTGGCTGAGCAAATAATCCATTGCTTCGCGTGAAACGGTTATGCCGTGACTTTGTAGGGTTTCTGTAATCACCTGATGAAGCCGGCGATCATCATCGGCGTAACAGGCTAAGGCGGCGGCGTTGTCGGCTTGCTCAAATGTTTTACGCAGAGACGAACGGGCGGCAAGTTCGCCGGCCTCGACAATGACAAGCGAATCTCCTTTTGGCTCTTCTAAAAATGCCGCAAAAATTTTTGTGTGCGTATCCGTTACATCGCGTACGCGAATAGCCCGGCGCCCTTGTGAAAACGAGAGGGCCGCTGCGTTATCGATCAGCACCGCCGCATCTTGACGCAACGACGAACCGGTGAGCGCAGTAATTAAAAAAGGATCGTTAATATCGCTGACGATACTTTTTACAAGTTGCTCCGCCCGTTCCCGGACCAGACCTTGATCAGGACCATAAATTAAAACAGCGGCAATTTCAGCTTTGGGCCGATTGATAAATTCATCAACTTGGCGGGGCGCGATTTTCACTTACGCAATCTGCCTGTTTAACGTGTCGGCGGGGAGGTTTTGAAATATGAAGCGATTTGCGTTTGAATATTAAAGGCAGCCTGCCGGACGGTCCGTACTTGTGCATCGACCTCCGCAGATTTCGTGGCAAAGTTTGAACTTAAGAGATTATAGCCGGCAATAACCCGGTCGGCCCCCTGATAAACAGGTTTGCCGGTTTGCGAATCAATCAGCCTAAATTTCGAATTGAGTTCAAAGTTAACACGTGATGCCAAGGCCTCTTTGCTAACGGCAACATTGCTGCTGGAGGTATCCAGCCGCACCTCTAAATAATACTTTGGCTGGGCCGGCCTGCCATGGGGATTAAATAAATCCAACAAATGATTGTGCAGATCTTGGCCGAGCCGGTCTTTGATGGGCTTGATGCGAACGGCGGCTAATTGGTTCGATGCGCTGACAGCGCCCCTGTGGCCATATAACGGCTCAAAACCGCAGCTTGATATAAAATTGGCGGCAAGGACAAAAATAAAAGCTCTAAATAACAACATTGATGATCCGATTTGGCACAACAATTACTTTTTTTGCCGGCTTATTTTGCATCGCTTCTTTCACCCGCGGCAAGGCCAGCGCAATGGCTTCCGCCTCGTCGCGGTTTAAATCCTGGGCCACCTCAATCGTGCCCCTGAGCTTGCCGTTCACTTGTACGGCTATCGTAACACTCTCATCGACCAAAAGGGAATCATCAGGGACCGGCCACGGCGTATCGGCCAGTAGGGTTTCGTGACCGAGCTGTTGCCATAGCTCCTCGGCGATGTGAGGCATCATCGGTCCGATGAGGCAGATGGCCGTTTCCAGGCCCTCGCGGAGAACCCACCCGAGATCACCGTTGTTGTCGCCGGCAATCGATTCAAGGGCATTGGTCAATTCACGAATGCGCGCGACGCCACGGTTGAAATGAAACCGGTCCAAGTCGTCTGAAACGGCCGCGATGGTCTTATGGGTCATGCGGCGAATGTCTTCGCCCGGCGAAGAAATCGATGCAGGCTTCGGCCCATGAGGCGCGGGCAAGGGTATGGGCGGTTCCGTCACGAGACGCCAAAGCCGGTTAACGTAACGCCAAGCGCCCTCAATGCCGGCATCGGTCCAATCCAGATCCCGGTCCGGCGGACTGTCCGACAACATAAACAGCCGCGCGGTATCGGCACCGTAAGTCTCGATAATAATGGCCGGATCGACGACGTTTAATTTGGACTTGCTCATTTTTTCGGAGCGCCCGACGGTAACCGGTTTACCGGTTTTAGCATGGACGATGTCACCAGATTCGTTGCGCTTGGTGTCTTCCGGTAACAGCCAAGCCCCCTC
>CALINB010000021.1 GCA_938045325.1 uncultured Rhodospirillales bacterium
GGCCGCCGTATTTGGGATAAAACAATCGGCAGCCATGAAAGCCCCTGGGTCGTCGGCGACTATATATTTATGCTCACGAATAATTCCGAACTTGTGGCCCTATCGCGCGATAACGGTCAGGTCTATTGGGTCTTAGCATTACCCCGCCACGTCGATAATGATATCAAAAAACCGGCGATAATTTGGACCGGCCCGCTATTGGTGAGCGATCGGTTAATCGTCGCCGGTTCACACGGCCGGGCCATTGCGGTGTCGCCCTATTCCGGCAAGGTTCTTGGTATTGAACGCATGCCTGATGGGGTCACGGTTTCACCTGTCGTTGCGGATCGTGTGATTTACTTTTTAACCGATGATGCTGACTTGATTGCATACCGGTAAAGCGTTTTCCAATAATTATGCCAAGACGACATTGGATTTATCAAAATGAGCTTAACTGTAGCCATTGTCGGCCGGCCCAATGTCGGCAAATCCACGTTTTTTAACCGCTTGGTCGGAAAACGCCTGGCCATCGTGCATGATTTGCCCGGTGTCACACGTGACCGTCGTGAAGGCGTGGCAAAAATCGGCGATTTAGAATTCAATGTCATTGATACTGCCGGGCTTGAAGAAGCCGAAGCTGATAGCTTACCCCAACGGATGCGTGAACAAACCGAACAAGCGTTAAAATCCGCCGATGTTGCATGCTTGTTGGTTGATGCTCGTGAAGGCATCACGCCAATGGATCAACATTTTGCTGAATGGCTACGCAAACAAAAAATTCCAATATTGTTGATCGCGAATAAATGCGAAAGCAAACAAGGCACCGACGGCTTGTATGAATGTTATGCCCTTGGATTGGGCGATCCGATTCCGGTTTCAGCCGAACACGGCGATGGCATGAACCTGATTTATGATGCGTTAGCCCCCTTCGCGGAAGAAGCCGCGGATAAACTCGGTGAAAATATTAAAGAACAAGACAATCCGCCTTTGCATCTTGCGATCGTCGGCCGGCCTAATGTCGGCAAATCAACTCTTATTAATAAGCTGCTCGGCGAGGACCGATTATTAACCGGGCCCGAAGCCGGCATAACCCGCGATGCCGTTACGGTGTCTTGGAACTACAAAGGCCAGCCGATCGCCCTCATCGACACGGCCGGGCTACGCCGCAAAGCGCGAATCAAGGAAAAGCTCGAATACCTGTCCGTCGGCGACACCCTGCGTACCATCCGGTTTGCTCATGTGGTTGTCCTGGTTCTTGATTCCGAAGTCATGCTGGAAAAACAGGATCTGACAATTGCCCGAACCGTCATCGAGGAAGGCCGCGCCTTGGTGATCGCCATGAATAAGTGGGATCTGATCAAAGACCGCAAAGCCGCCAAACAAAAATTACAGGACAGACTGGAAAAGTCCTTACCCCAGGTTCGTGGGATTCCCATTGTTCCCTGCTCCGCCTTAACCGGAAAAGGGCTCGATAAACTGCTGCCCGCAGTACTTAAAATTTACGGTACTTGGAACCGCCACGTACCGACCGCGCCCCTTAACCGCTGGCTTGAAACCATGATCGAGCGGCACCCCCCGCCCCTCTCGCAAGGACGCCGTGTACGGCTTCGCTACATCACGCAGGCCAAAACCCGCCCGCCGACGTTTGCGATCTTTACATCAAGGCCGGCAGGCATACCGGACTCTTACAACCGTTACCTCATCAATTCTTTGCGCGATAATTTCAATTTGTCCGGCGTGCCGATCCGGCTGAACCTTCGCAAGACCGATAACCCATACGTCGATTCATGATATCCCGTTTAGCCGATTTCTTATGCTCCCGCCACGGCTGCCTCATGTTCATCGGCGGATACTTTCTTATACTATTTACCTTGCGCATAACCCTGTTTCCCGGCGCGTCGGAAGACGATGCCGAGCAGCTCTTTTTTTCTCAAATCTTTGCCTGGGGTTACAAGGTCAACCAGCCGACGCTTTATACGTGGCTTGTCATTTTAGCGCAGAAAATTTTCGGCGTGAGCGCGGCTTCCGTTGCGGCTGTTAAATTTTCCGCATTATTCGCCCTGTTTTATTTTACACGCCAAAGCGCACACGTTGTTTTTAACGACAACAGATATGCCGCCCTTGCCGCCTTGTCCTTGTTGGCAATTTTTTACATCAATTGGGACGGCGTGGTGAATTACAGCCACACGATCTTAATGGCGGCTTTCTTAATGGCAACGCTATATGTGTTTTTAAAAATCAAACCAGAGCAAAGTATTTTGGCGTATATCGGACTCGGCGTTCTGATGGGCCTGGGTCTGTTATCAAAATACAACTTTGCTTTATTTCTGATTCCTCTATTCGCCGCCGCCGTTTTTACGCCCTCATTCAGACATAAAATTTTAACGCCGAAATTTTTAATCAGCATTTTAATCGCAGCCGCTTTGCTTGCACCGCACCTGCAATGGCTGCTGGCCAACCCCGCCAGTATCAGCACGACACCGGAATATATGGATGTTGCCGGCGGCACCGGCTCGGCTGTTGTACGGGCCGGCAAGGGTTTATTGGATGCCGTTTCGGGCGCCGCCCTATTTCTCGCGCCTTTATGGCTGCTGTATCTGCTGTTTTTTTGGCGCAGTTTTACACCTTTAAAAAATATTGAACCGGAGGACCAAGAAACAAAGCGGTTTTTTGAAATTTATTTTGCCGCATTTGCATTCATCGTCGTGATTGGGATTATCATCTTTTCATTATCCGGTATCCGCAATCATTGGATGATGGTTCTCATCCCCTTTCCCGTTTACTTCTTATTGCGCGTTCGGGCGATTTCGCCCCAAACCGCCACCCTTGACCGGTTTGCCGTCCTGTTGGCCGCCTTCGCCGTTATCGTGGCGATTGCCCTGTTCAGCCGCGCCATGACGGCGCCGAAT
>CALINB010000022.1 GCA_938045325.1 uncultured Rhodospirillales bacterium
ATCGAGCCCGAATTTCATATTGTCGCGCAGGTAATCGAAGCCGAGCTCATTGTTGGTCGCATAGGTCACGTCGCAGGCGTATTCCTTTTGGCGTTGTTCGTCTTCGAGGCCGTGAACGATGCAGCCGACGGTCAGGCCGAGGAAGTTATAAACCTGGCCCATCCATTCCGCATCGCGTTGCGCGAGGTAATCGTTGACGGTCACGACATGCACACCTTGACCGGCCAGCGCATTTAGATAAACCGGCAAGGTGGAAACCAGGGTTTTGCCTTCACCGGTTTTCATTTCCGCGATGTTGCCCCGATGCAGAACGATCCCGCCCATCAGCTGCACATCAAAATGGCGTTGGCCGAGAGTGCGCTTGGCGGCTTCGCGGACAGTGGCGAAGGCTTCGGTCATCAGTTCGTCGAGGGATTCGCCACCTTCCAAATGCCGCTTACGTAGCCAGTCGGTGCGTGCCTTAATGTCGTCATCGCTGAGTGCCTCGAGTTCGGGCTCGAGGGCATTGATGGCGTCGATGTCTTTTTGCAGGCCTTTGAGATAGCGCTCGTTGGCTGAGCCAAAGATTCGCTTGGCGAGGGATTGAAGCATGAAAAGTCCCAAAATTCCGGGGAGTACCCATCACAGCGGTAAAGGCTGTTTCCGAGCCGAGCCGGTCAATATCGATCGATCCTATCTGGTGAGAGAGATAGAGACCGAAACGCCGTCTGTCAATGTAACAGAGGAGGGTATTTTCATGAAATTCCTGGGGAATCCAGAGGGTTAGCGAGGCCTTGATATCTTGGCCGTTCGGTAAAGGCCACGCAGGGCTGGTGGTGTTGCTCCGGCGGGGCTGATAACATGGCCTCGAATAACGGCCTCAACATCGTGGGCCGGTCACACACCCAGTAAGGATAATTTCATGAAAATTGCGCGTGTCGTCTTAATAAGTTTATTTAGCGTTGCCGTCACTCTGACGGCTGAGCCGGTGTTTGCCGCCGATAAAAACTCGGCTGAAAAGGATCCGATCTTCGCGGTCGTGAACGGCGAAGAAATCCGTAAATCCACTTTGGATGACGCTCGCGAATTATTGCCGCAGGAGCTGCAGGCCTTGCCGGCGCATACTCTGTATCCCGCCTTGATGAATCAAGTCATTAATTCGGTATTGATCGCCGGTGAAGCCCGCCGGAAAAATCTGCATAAAGACGATACCATGAAGCGCCGTTTGAAACGAATCAGCGATCAAATTTTGGAGCGCGCTTTTTTGGTGAAATATATTGAAGACAATTTGACCGAAAAGGCATTGAAGGCGCGCTATCAGAAAATGGTCGAGGACACGAAAAATCAAAGCGAAGTCCATGCGCGTCATATTTTGGTGAAAACCGAAAAAAAAGCGCATGAAATTATCAAGAAACTTCGCAACGGGGAAAACTTCGAACAGCTTGCGAAAACACATTCTACCGGGCCGTCCGGTGCCAATGGCGGCGATTTGGGTTACTTCCGCAAGGGCCAGATGCTGCCGGCATTTTCCAAGGCCGCCTTTGCCATGAAAAAAGGGAAGTTCTCGAAACGGCCCGTTCAAACGCAATATGGTTGGCACGTGATTAAGGTCGAAGGCCGCCGCACGGCGAAGCCGCCCGCCATCGAAGAGGTTCGTGAGCAGCTGGTCTCTGATCTTTCCAGCGAATTGGGCAGCAATTTGGTCAAACAATTGCGTAAGGATGCCAAGATCGATATCCGCAAGGCGGGCCAGTCTGCGCTGGACAATGCGCCCAAGAAGCAATAGAAACCTCGCTCATTTTGCATAACACGCATGGATCATGAGCCATGGCCAAAACATCACCATTGGCACCGAAACGGTTTCCCAAAATTCCGGCGATCGCGGGGGTTAAGCTCGCAACCGCGGCGGCGGGTTTGCGGTATCGCCAGCGGCTTGATGTGATGCTGGTGGAAACCGCGCCGGGAACCACGGTAGCGGGCACATTGACAAAATCGCAAACCGCATCGGCGCCCGTGCAGTGGTGCCGCAAGGCTCTTAAGGGTGGTGTGGCACGGGGCCTGGTCGTGAACTCGGGCAATGCCAATGTGTTTACCGGCAAGGCCGGCGAACGGGCGGTTGCGAAAACGGTTCAAAGCGCCGCGGCGCTGTTGCAGTGCCCAAAATCTCAGGTCTATGTGTGCTCGACCGGTGTGATCGGCGAAGATTTGCCGGTGCAGAAAATCCTCGATGGTCTGCCGGGCATGCAAAGTGCCTTAAAAGCCGGCAATTGGGAAAACGGTGCACGCGCAATCATGACCACGGATACGTTTCCGAAGGGTTGTGTGCGCACGGCGACGATTGCCGGTAAGAACGTCAACATTGCCGGTATAGCCAAAGGCTCGGGCATGATTGCGCCGAATATGGCGACGATGCTGGCTTATGTGTTTACGGATGCGAAAATCCCCTCGCGGGTGTTGCAAGCATTAACGAGGGCATCCGTCGATCAATCGTTCAACAGCATTACCGTCGATAGCGACACCTCGACGAGCGATACCGTGTTGATGTTTGCGACCGGTAAAGCGGATCATAAAAAAGTCACCGCGGTATCGAACGCGCACTTAAAAAACTTCTGTAAAGTTCTCAACGAAGTCATGATCGACCTCGCCCATCAAATCGTCAAAGACGGTGAGGGGGCGAGTAAGTTTATCTCGGTCACGGTAACAGGGGCGGCCAGCGATGCCGCTGCCCGGCGGATCGGCCTGACAGTCGCGAATTCACCGTTGGTGAAAACGGCTATCGCCGGGGAAGACGCCAACTGGGGCCGTTTGATCATGGCGGTCGGCAAAGCCCCCGACCGGGTCAATCAGAAGAAACTCAAGATTAAAATCGGCGGCGTGCTGATCGCGAACGGTCAGGGTGCCGTGAAGGGATATGACGAACGTCCGGTCGCAAAACACCTTAAGGGTCAAAACGTCGATATCGCTATTGATGTCGGCGCTGGTAAAGGGAAAGCGACCGTCTGGACCTGCGACCTTACCCACGAATACATTTCGATCAATGCCGATTACCGGTCCTGACAACGGCTGTCTGCATGTTGAAACGAAAACGGCGACCGGCTTGCCGACGGTGTTGGTGAGTGCGGCGGCCCTGGTCGATACGGACGGCCGTGTGCTGATCGCGAAACGCCCGGCCGGCAAGGCCATGGCCGGGCTGTGGGAGTTTCCCGGCGGCAAAGTCCAAGAGGGTGAAACGCCGGAAGCGGCTTTGGTGCGCGAACTGAATGAAGAACTCGGCATCGATATCACCGAAAGCTGCCTCGCGCCCGTGACATTCGCCTCGCATTGCTATGACGATTTTCACCTGCTGATGCCGCTGTTCGTGTGCCGGGTGTGGCAGGGCGCCATCACACCGCGTGAGGGTCAGGAAATCAAATGGGAGCGTCCCGTACGGCTGGGCGATTATCCCATGCCGCCGGCGGATGCACCATTGATCGCAATTCTTCGCGATTTGCTGTAAAAACACCGAATGAGCAAACCAATAAAAATACGGATGGGCGGATACGGCCCACCGACGACGGCATTCAGTAAATCCTTAAAGTTCATCGGTGACCGGCTCGAAGCCGAGTTCGGCGACGGCGTCGATGTGAAATACGTCTGGAATATTCTAGACCTCGGTTATCGCGGTGAGGATATCCTGTGGCTGGTCGAGGATGGCTTCTTAACCCTCGGCTATCAATCAAGCAGTTACCTGACCGAACGTGTGCCGGAATTGGGTTTTGTCGATCTGCCGTTTTTATTCGAGAACAACGATCAAGCCCGGGCCGCCATGGATGGCGCCCTGGGAAAGTATCTCACGCAAAAAATTGAAGACAAATTCAACTACCGCATCTTGGGATATTACGAAAACGGCTTTCGGCACATCTCGAACCGGTTGCGTCCGATCCACAAACCCGAAGATTTGAACGGCATGAAAATGCGGGTCATGCCGAGCGATGTTCAGGCGCGTACTTTCGAGTTGCTGGGCGCGGTTCCGATGAAGATGGATCTCACCGAGGCCATCGACGGAGTCGTTAACGGCACATTGGATGCCCAGGAAAACCCCCTGGCCAACACCATCACCTACGGTGTTCTCGAGTTTCATCCATTTCACACGCTTTCAAAGCATTTTTATATTTCCAGGCCGATCTTCGCGCATCGCGATACCGTCGACGGATGGCCCGCCGCATTGCGGGAGGCTCTCTATAAAGCCACTCAGGAATCGATCGTTTATCAGCGGGGCCTGACCGAACAGGAGGCGGTTGACGCACAGAAGCAGATCGAAGACCAGGGCTGCGAGATTGTTAATCTTACGCCTGAGGAACACAGTGCATTCGTCAAGGCGGTCGGCCCGCAACACGAGGAAGCCCGTAAAATTTTCGGTGATGAAATTTTCAAACTGGCAAACTTCTGATTGAACGGCTACAACGTGTTTCCAAGACCGCAATTAGTTAATGCGACAATTAGAAAAGTAAGAAGATGACGGAACAAAAACGGCCCACCGCGTGTTTGTTGATAATCGGCAACGAAGTGCTGTCCGGGCGCACCAAGGACAAGAATCTCGGCTTTCTGGCCGAGCAACTAACCGACATCGGTGTGCGTATGGCCGAAGCGCGCGTGGTGCCCGATGAAGAGGACGTCATCGTCGCCGCCCTGAATGAAGTGCGGGCGAAATATGATTATGTTTTTACCACCGGCGGTATTGGTCCGACCCACGATGACATCACGGCGGCCTGTGTCGCCAAGGCGTTCGGCAAGAAGCTTATTCGCCATCCGGATGCCGTCGCGCTGTTCGAAAAAAAATACAAACCGGAAGACCTTAATGAGGCACGGTTGAAAATGACCGAAGTCGCCGAAGGGGCGGTGCTGGTCGATAACCCGGTCAGCCAGGCGCCTGGTTTTCATATCGAAAATGTTTACGTATTTGCCGGCATTCCGCGGGTCATGCATGCGATGTTCGAGGGCATTAAACATGAGCTGGCGGGTGGGGCACAGGTCTTGTCGCGCACCATCGCGAGCCACGCCAAAGAGGGGGACCTTGCTTCCGGACTTGGCGATCTGCAGGGCGATTTTCCCGATGTGGAAATCGGCAGTTATCCGTTTTTCTCGCGCGAGGGGCAGACTGGTGTTCGCATTGTTGTACGAACGCCGGATGAAGGCGAACTTGAAACGGTGACGGATAAAGTTTGCGATCTGATCCGGGCTTGCGGTGGCGATCCGGTCGAAGAAACCGTGCTCGGCGCTGGGAATTAAAGCAACACGATCAGGCAAAGGAGATGCCGGATATGAAATTTTTAATGGTGTTTATTGTGGCCGGGATGGCATTGAGCGTAGCCGGTTGTTTCGGCGATAAGGCAACTGTCAAAATTTCCGGTGACGCGGACAAAATCTCGATCACGGCACCGCCCGGTTACGATAGCCTCGCCGTGGCCGAAGGGCATTGTAGAAGTTTTAAGAAAAAAGCCGTTTTCAACGGTCGCGGCGAAGGCGCGGGGCAAGACCAGCTGACGTTCTTCCGCTGCATGGTGCGCTAGAGGAGCGCTAAAAGTGCGCTCATCCGGCTGCACCGCGTTGGGCTTGCGAAGAAGCGGGCCGCGCGATAGGTTCTGCTCACAAACGATCCATTCCGAAGCGGGCCCGTGGTGGAATTGGTATACACAACAGACTTAAAATCTGTCCCCTGTATAGGGTTGCGAGTTCGAGTCTCGCCGGGCCCACCATTTTATATAGAATTAATTTAGTTTCTTTTCGACTCATCGATGGCGACGTCGAGGGCGGCTTCGCAGGTTCGTTTCAATTCTTCATCATCGACGTCGGGGAAAAGTTTTTGCGCCACCTCGACGAGCGAGCGTGCGATGTCGAACATTTCCGATTCCCCCCGGGAACCTTTGTTTGCGGCGCGTGCCATCATCATTGTTGTTCTCTTATCTTTATTGTTAATGATCGTTTATTTTTGGCCGTAATATTTAATCAAATACTCTCCATCTAATTTTGCGTAACCGCTGCGCAACTCCGCTGTTGTTAATGCGAATGTCGTTTTACGGGACGGTCCCATGACTAAATAGCCTAGTCCGTTGGGACCGCGGCAGATATGCATCATGACTTCACCGGTTTTTTCGACAAAAAGCGTGAAGAACGGGGACTTGTCTTCGGATAAACCGGTAATGTATTGGCATCTGCGTGCCCGGCCGATCCAGAACTTATAAAGTTCTACAAATGTGTCTTGTTCTTCTTTATCCCAATCTTTCGGGATCGCTTTAAAAGGGACGACTGACATGATGCTCCCTCGGCATTCGGTTTTAAAGCTCGTATTGGTTATGATTTACTAAACGCCTATTGCGTGAATAAATCAATTATACGGAAGCATAGTATTGTACTCAAAAGACCTGAATTTTTTAATTTATTGGTGATGTGCCGAATAATTTTTGCGTGCCCAGGTGGTCCGGAAATGGCAGGGAGCTAAGGCAAGATAATGTTGCCAAATTTTTATGACGAAACACATAGAGGTGTTTCCAGCCATGGTGTTGAGCAGTGTTAAAAATGATATCAGCATTTCGAAGTGTCACTTGATATTTTTCCGTGCCGGTTAAGCGCTGGTGAAGGCCGCGCAGTTTTTGCCGGAGGTTTAAGCCCCGTTCGTTACTGGTGTGTAGAAAGTCGGCTTTGCCGCTGATTGCGAATAAATGATTGATTTGTTCATCTTTCAGCCAGGGAAACAGGCCCATGGAAAAAATAAAATCCGCATCCAGCGGCGGGAGCTCGCCGATATCGGATTGTTGAAACCGAATACGGCCATCCGTTGACGAGTCTTCAATTGATTGTTGCGCCATGGCAACGGCGTTATCGGCAATGTCATATCCTAAATAGCTTATGGCGCCGCATTCGATGATTTGCTGGCTGATCCGGCCGGTGCCGCAGCCCAATTCGATGACACGCTTGCCTTTAACGTGCTCTTTTAAGTGTTCCAAAACAACGTGTTTGCGGAACCGGACGGCTGCGGATGGGGTGTGGGTCAGCCGGTAAAGCAAAGGCATGGCTTTTTTGTTGGCACCGTGCCGGTTGGCATCCCAATCCTTGATCGTTTCTTCCCAAAAATCTTTTAAGTCGGAACGCAGATGTTGGTTTGTCATTAACAGTTATTGCCATGGGCGTAACGTTCCGGCGTATGCCCAGCCTTTAAAATTCCAAAACAACGATAGAGTTCTTTGATGTTTTTGACAAAGCATGTTTTTCGTGTCGGCCCCATAACAATATATCCTTGTTCGTTCGGGCCTCGGCAAACATGAAATATCACTTCACCGGTATTCCCAACATAAAGCGTGAAATAGGGCGCATTATTGTCGGCCAAGCCTGTGATGTACTCACAATTGCGAGCTCGGGCTATCCGGAATTCGTGCAAGGCCTTAAAAATTTTTTGTTCTTCGTCGTTCCAATCACGCGGTTTTACGTTTAGCGGTAAAACGGACATGCGGTTATGCTTTCTTTCCCTGTTGAGTCTCTGTTTTAGACGGTTCACCGAATAAACCCCGGTAGATATCGGGTTTAAAATACATGATCATATTTTTACAAAATTCCGGCCAGTCAATGCCAAGAATTTGTGCGTATTCCTCCCAGCGGTCTTCAGGCAGTGATGGGCCGCCGGATTCGATGGCGGAAATAAACGTATGGCTATCGATACCGAGACGGTTTGAGACCTCGCGTTGTGAAAGGCCGCATTTTTCCCGTTTTTCCCGGAGCCATGCGCTGCCGAGCTGGCGCATCGATAAGCGCTGGGCGTTTGACGTATCAGTCTTAGGCCGTGCCATGTGGGGTTCCTTAGGGCTGAGTTGTAATGATTTAATAAACACGCAGAATCCATGTCCTATCAATTATACAGAAGCATAGTTTAGCCGTTTGCTGGATAGATGGCGGCTATCGCTTGTTAAAAATTGTCCGTATTTCGCGGATTTCTTGAGTTTTCTTGACATGAAGGTGATGGCATCACGGGCTGTCATTGCGTAAAGTGTGCCTCAAATTCATGACAACCGGATAAACGGTCATCAATGGCCGAAATCCTGGATCTAGGGAGAGATCAGATGACCTTACAAACTGTCGCCGTCGTCGCCCAAGGGGACATGGGTTCGGGAACCGCCGGGCAATTGGTGCGCCATGGCCTGCGTGTCATCACCAATCTGACTGGACGCAGTCAGCGCTCAATCGATCTTGCTAAAAAAGCCGGTATGGAAGATGTGGGCGATGACGAGGCGTTAATCCGCGAGGCCGATGCATTTTTGTCTATTTTGCCGCCGGGTGATGCAATTCCTCTCGCCGAAAAACTGGCGCCGCATATCAAGGCAACGAACAAATCGATTTTATATGCGGATTGCAATGCGCTGGCGCCGACAACCAAGGAAGAAATCCGGGATATTGTAGAGCCTGCCGGCGCGCGTTTCGTCGATGTGGGCATTCTCGGCAACCCACCGAAGCCGGAAAAAAACCCAACCCGGTATTATGCTTCTGGCCCCTACGCGAAAGACTTCGATGAATTTAAGGATTTCGGTTTAAACGTGATTGTGTGCGGTGATGAAATTGGCCGCGCCGCCGCGGTAAAAATGTGTTTTGCCTCAATGACCAAAACCATGGTCGCCATGGCCGGACAAACGTTTGCCGCCGCCGAAGCCCTGGGCGTTTTCGATTTAGTCGAACACGAACTTAAATCGTCGCAGACAGACGGCTACAACTGGGCGGCTAAACGGGTCACGCTCACGCCGCCGAAGGCCTACCGTTGGGTGCGCGAGGCCGAAGAGATCGGCAAGACGTTCGAAGCGTTGGGCCTGCCGAGCGAAGTCGGTCCGGTCGGCGCGAAATTCTTTCAAATCATCGCCGACTCGCCCCTGGGCGAGGAAGTCGTTGAGGACCGCAAACGCGGCACGACCCTCGACGATTGCTCCAAAATGACGGCGGAATACCTAGCAAAGAAAAAGTAAAATCATGAAAAGTTATCTCTTGCATATCACCTGTTCGACAAGTGACGAACGCCTGCCGATCGATCAGCCGGTCAACAACACGTGCCCGGACGGCGGTATTATCGAATGTCATTACGATATCGAACGCATGAAATCAGACGTCACGAAAGACGATATCGCCGCCGGCCCCGCTTCGCTGTGGCGTTACGCCCCGATCCTGCCGGCACAGGACCCTGATCACGCGGTAACACTGGGCGAAGGCTGGACGCCGATGTTGCGCGCGCCCAAACTTGAAAAGCTTCTTGGCTGCAAGGAAATCTGGGTCAAGGACGAAGGGCGCAATCCGTCGGGGACGTTTAAGGATCGCGGTGCGACCGTCGCAGCGACCCGGTTTCGTGAGCTCGGCATTAAAACCGTCGTGCACAACAGTTCCGGCAACGCGGGCGGTTCGTGGGCGATGTATTGCGCACGTGCCGGGATCGACTGCGTCAATTTGCTTGCTGAAGATTCACTGATCTCCAGTCTGCAGCAAAGCAGTCTGGCGGGTGCAAAAACCTATATGGTGCAAGGCCATTGGAAACACGCAGGAGCCATGGTGCAGCGGGCGGCCGATGAACACGGTTGGTTTAACTGCGGCACTTTAAAAGAGCCTTATCGGTTAGAAGGCAAAAAAACCATGGGCTGGGAAATCGCTGAGCAACTCGGTTGGGAACTGCCCGATGCGGTATTCTATCCGACCGGTGGCGGCGTCGGCGCCATCGGTATTTTCAAGGCTTTTAAGGAAGCGCAATCTTTGGGCTGGATCAACGACGGCAATCACAAGCCGCGTTTGGTGGTGACGCAATACGAAGGCTGTGCGCCGTTGGTGAAAGCCTTCAGAGAAGGCAAGGATGAAACCGTTACCTGGGAAGACATGAACGTGCTGCCGGGCGGGCTCAAATCACCGAAACCGCCAGGCGATAAAGAAGTCCTGCGTACGCTCAGAGAAACCGAGGGAGCCGCTATCGCCGTGAGTTCCGATGAATCCATCGAAGCGGCAAAGCTTCTGATCCGGTTGGAAGGGGTATTTCCGTGTCCCGAGTCAGCAACCACCCTGGCGGGATTGCTCCGTGCCATTGAAGACGGTTCGGTCAATAAAGACGAGCGTATCGTACTGATGATCACCGGTTCGGGTTTGAAATCGATCCCGAATTTTCCCGAACCCGATTTGATTCCCATCGAAGCGGGTACGGATGTGCCGGGAAACTAAAGGATGACTGATATCCGCATTAACCTGCACAGCGACACGCAGACTCAACCGACGCCGGCCATGAAAGAAGCTATGATGGCCGCCGAATTGGGGGATGAGCAATCGCTCAATGATCCGACGGCGAACGCCTTGCAGGAAAAGGTCGCCGCATTACTGGGCAAAGAAGCTGCTCTTTTGATGCCGTCGGGGACCATGTGCAACGTCGCCGCGATCGCGGTGCATTGTAAAACCGGCGATGAAATTCTTTGCGACAAAACATCGCACATCGTGAACGCCGAAGCCGGCGGCATCGGCATGTTGGGCGCGATGGTGCGGCCCATTGATGGCGATAATGGCATATATACGGCCGATCAACTTGAGGCAGCTGTCAGGCCCGCGCGTCGGCATGCGCCGAATAGCAAGCTCGTCGAGGTTGAGCAGACGTCGAACGCGGGTGGTGGCACGGTATGGCCGTTAAAAACGATTCAAGGCGTGACTAAAGTCGCGAAAGAACATGGCCTTATTTTGCATATGGATGGCGCGCGGCTTCTAAATGCGGTGGTGGCATCCGGGGTTGACGCGAAAACTTATGCCGAGCCGTTTGATTCACTCTGGATCGATTTGAGCAAAGGCCTCGGCTGTCCCATCGGCGGCGTGCTCGCGGGCTCGAAAGACTTTATCGAGCAAGCCTGGCAATGGAAGCAGCGTTTGGGTGGCGCAATGCGCCAGTCCGGCATCATTGCGGCGGCCGGTTTGTATGCGCTCGATCATCACATCGATCGAATTGCGCAAGATCATGCCAACGCGCGCCTGTTCGCCGAGAAAGTTGCGAACCTGCCGGGCATTTCCGTCGATCTCGAGACGGTGCAAACCAACATGATCTTTTTCGATGTTTCCGGTGCGGGCATCACGGCCCAGCAAATGGAAAAAGGCCTCGCAGAACAAGGCGTAAAAATCAGCGCCGTTTCGAATGCGCGCCTGCGCGCGGTGACGCACTTAGATGTCACGAGTTCAGATGCCGAAGAAGCGGCCGATGCAGTGCGCGCGGTCCTCGAGCAAACCCCAAAAAGCGATATTTCTCAAATAGCAACAACGGAGCAGGTTCTATAAATGCCATACGCAACGACAGACGACGGTGTCAAACTCTATTACGAAGAATCCGGCGAAGGGACGCCGATCATCTTTATTCATGAATTTGCCGACGATTATCGCACTTGGGACGATCAGGTGGCGCTGTTTAAAAAAACGCACCGTTGCATCGTTTATAACGCGCGCGGTTATCCGCCCTCGGACGTTCCTGAAAGCCCGGATCAATACAGTCAGTTGCGTGCAACCGAAGATGCGAGAGATGTTCTTAAGCATCTCGGTATCGAAAAAGCGCATATTGTGGGCTTGAGCCAAGGCGGGTTTGCATCCTTGCATTTCGGCCTTAATTTCCCCGAGATGGCGCTATCGCTTGTCATTGCCGGCTGCGGTTATGGCGCGGGTGCCGATAAGCAACAATGGAAGGACGAAACCTCCGAGATTGCACAGAAGTTTCTCAACGACGGCGTTGAAAAAGTCGGTGAATTTTATTGTTACGGGCCGACCCGGGTGCAGTTCGAAAACAAAAACAAGGAAAAGTTCCTCGAATTCGTCAAGCGCTTCAACGAACACTCCGCACTCGGTTGTGCCAACACATTCCTCGGCGTTCAGGGGCGCCGACCGTCGGTTTACGAATTGGAAGAGGGGATGGCAAAGATGACCGTGCCGTCTTTGATCATTTCGGGCGACGAAGACGAGCCGTGTCTGGAGCCGAACATCATGATGAAGCGCACGATCCCGTCGTCCTGGCTCGCGCTCATTCCACGCTCGGGCCATGCGATCAATTTGGAAGAACCGGGATTGTTTAATCGTATTGTTAAAGACTTCATCGATACGGTTGATGCCGGCAAATTCACCAACCGCGACCCGCGCAGCCAAAATCAATCCATGTCAGGGATTAAGTAAGTTTTTTAATCGCGCTCTGATCCGGGCGCGTTTGTCGACCAGATAAAGCTGAGGATGACGCCCTTAGCACGCGGCAGTGTGATGAGTGTGAGGGCGAGCGTGATCGAAAACCAAATCGCCAGAGATGTCACCAGGGGTATGGTGTAGTTGATCTCGACATAAAGCAGGAGCGGTACGACGATGTGCCCGACCACGAGGATTGTCAGCCAGGGCGCACCGTCGTCGGAGCGGATGTGGCTGAATTGTTCTTGGCAAGCATCGCACTGATGGACCTGCTTGAGATAGGTCGCGAACAGTTTACCCTGGCCGCAATTGGGGCAACGCCCGATCAATGCGCGGCCGGCGGCTCTGAACATGCTAGGCCTGCTATGTTGGTTATCTTCAGCACTCATGGTGGGACCCTAACACAGATGGATCGATAGCGGTCTACCGGTAATCGATGGGCCGTTGTTCGCTGTGTGCATAGGTTTAACCCGAATCACTATAAGCGCGATAACTGCCGGTCGTGCCATTTCGCGAGAAAGCACTGCGCCGTTACGGCGCCGATCAAGGCCATAAACATGTCCCATTGGGTATCCCACTCATCACCTTGCGTGCCGAGGAAGGCATCGGCATCGGCGCCATAGGCAATGGCCGCCCACCATTCGATCAACTCGTAAAAGGCGCTGAAGGCGAGGCAAATCGAAGTGATGATATAGAAAAGCATTTTGCCGCGAACGAGATTGGTTTTACGCAAGAGAATTTCCCGCGCCAGGATCGCCGGAATGAAGCCTTGCGCGAAATGTCCGATGCGGTCGTAATGATTGCGGGAAAAATCGAACAGATCCTGCAGCCAAAATCCGAGTGGGACGTGGGCATAGGTATAGTGTGCCCCTAAAATTAAGATCAGCCCATGAATGGAAGCCAGCCAGGTAAGTAACGGCGTTAGCGGAAACGTTTGACGTGACCAAACCATCAATGGCGCTGCAATAAGCACCGGCGCGACTTCCAAAAACCAGGTGAGGCGGTCGGCGGGCGCGTAGCCCGAGGCAATCAGTGCTATGAACCAAAGGACAATAACAGCCTTGAGCTCAATGTGTTCACGGTCCGGTATGGATCGATTCATCAGGACTAAGACTTAACGCCCGAATGCGTAGGTTTGCATGAAGCGCGGGTTGGCTGCGGCACGCAGGAGGCCGTTTTCGTTGGTAACCGCCGTCAGGCGTCCTTGCGACCAGTCGCCGGTAAGGTTGATCTTGTGGCCGCGTTTCTCGAGTTCCTTGACCGTCTTTTCCGGGAAGCGGCTTTCGAGACTCACGTGACCCGGCTGCGACAGGCGCGGGTAGAACGAGCTTGGGAAGTGGGTGGTCCGTGTCGTCGGCGCATCGATCGCCTCTTGCAGATTCATTTTACCATGCACGTGGCGCATGAAAAAATTGAGTATCCATTGGTCCTGTTGGTCGCCGCCCGGCGTACCGAACGCCATATAGGGTTTGCCTTCTTTGCTTGCGAAGGTCGGCGTCAAGGTCGTGCGCGGACGCTTGCCGGGTTCGAGCGAACCGGGCTTGTCCTTTTCAAGCCAGAACATTTGCGCGCGCGTGCCGAGCATGAAGCCGAGCTCCGGGATCACCGGAGAGGCCTTGCACCAGCCGCCGCTCGGAGTCACGGAAATCAGGTTGCCGTGCCGGTCGCCGGCGTCCACATGGCAGGTTTCGCCGGGCACCACCGCTTCCTGCGGAAATCCGGGAGCGGGCCGGGTCGCGGCCATGTCGATATCGGCTTGGGTCTTGAAGTAGACATCGCCGCCGTATCCGGGAACGTCGCCGGGGCGGAGGTCGAACGAGGCCTGATCGGAAACGAGATTGCGGCGGGCTTCGTTGTAGTCATCGGACAGCAGGACATCGAACGGCACGTCGACGAATTTGGGATCGCCGTAGAATTTTTCCCGGTCGGCGAATGCGAGCTTCGCGCATTCGGTGACCGTGTGAACGTAATCCGGGCCAAGCATGTCCATGTTCTCGATATCGAAACCTTTCAGCAATGCAAGCTGCTGAAGAAGAACCGGGGCTTGCGACCAGGAGTTCGATTTATAAACCGTGTAATCGTGATAGTCGTAAGACAGCGGTTCCTCGATCTCCGCCGACCAGTTCGCTAAATCGTCGCCGGTTATCAGGCCGTAGTGACGCCGGCCGGTGTTATCCAGCACCGGTTCTTTGCGCACAAACGCATCGATCGCTTCGGCGACGAAACCGCGGTAGAACATATCGACCGCGTGATCGATTTTTTTTTCGCGGCTACCGCCGACGGATTCGGATTCTTTGATCAAACGTTCGTAGGTTTCGGCGAGCTTCGGGTTGGTTAGCAGATCGCCCGGTTGCGGCACGCCGTTTCGAAGATATACATCGCCGCTGGATTTCCATTCGTTGGTGAACAAATCGGCCAGCGTATTGATGAAATTGTGCAGGGTATGATTGATCGGAAAGCCGTTTTTCGCATATCCAATGCAATGTTCCGTCACATCGCGCAGGCTCAACGTGCCGTACTCGCGCAGCAACAGCATCCACGCACCGAATGCGCCGGGAACGGGGGCGGGCAAAAGTCCCGCGCCGGGAATGACTTCGGTGATACCAAGCTCATGAAATTTTTCGATGGTCATGGCTGCAGGGGCCGTTCCTTGCCCGCAGATGACTTTGACGTCGTCGGTTTTCGCGTCATACAGAATGATCGGCACGTCGCCGGCGGGGCCATTCATGGCCGGTTCCAGGACCTGCAGGGCGAAACCCGTCGCGACGGCGGCATCAAAGGCATTGCCGCCGCGTTCATACATGGCCATGCCGGCGGCCGTGGCGAGCCAATGGGTCGATGTAACCATGCCGAACGTGCCCATCAGTTCGGGGCGCGTGGTAAAGGCGGGGTCCGAGCCTTTGAGTTTCCGCGTGGCGCCGGAACCGGTTCCTGCCATCAAATCTTTGAATTTCGAGTCCTTGGGGTCGTACGCCTGATCGGTCATATTCCTATTCCTTTATGCACGGACCAGATTAGCATGATCGATTTTTAAAGTTTTGTCGACGCCGATTTCGCCGTGTATTATGCGAATTCTTTGTTTTTTCACCCGCACGGAAAAAGTGTGGTTATGATGTCGCCCAAAGAATTAAGAGAATTTAAGAATGCCGGCCGACGAAACGCAGAGTCAAAAATCGAGTATTTATATTTTCGGCGGCTTCCCGAAGTATCGGGAGGAAGTCGAAACGACGCTCAAATCTTTTTACGAACTCAAATTTTTTGAAGACTTAGAACGTGCCGGCGAAGACGTTTTCAAAGTTGCTCCCAAGGCGATCATGGTGGATGAGATTGTGCCGCCGAAGGGGGGAGCAAACCTCATCGCCCGCATTCGTAAAATCAAAGAAGCGAAATCCATTCCGATTATTTTTTCGGTGAAGGCGACCAGCAAGGAAATGGTCGCCGAGGCGAAGTCTTACGGCGGGATTATCGTCCTGGAGAAGCCCTATCGTAAAAGCACGCTCGTGAATGCCTTGTCGGATGGTGTCAATAAAAGCGTTGAAGCGGAGTGGGAGCAATTTGATCCGGTACAAAAAGCCGCGCTTAAAAATTCGCTTTCATCGTTTAATTCCATTGCTGATCTAATTCATGCCGGTGAGCCGATCCCCTATGACGATGTGCGCGATAGTTGCGCGCCGCTGACCGAAGCCGTGCAAAGCGGCAATTACAAAGATATCCTTGCGGGCGTTTCCAATCACGACAACTACACCTATGTGCATTCGCTTCGGGTTGCAACATTTCTGAGCCTATTCGGTAATACTCTCGGCATCGGCGGCGACGACCTCAAAACGCTGGCGACGGGCGGCCTGCTGCATGACGCGGGCAAAATGTTTATTCCTCATAATGTCTTAAACAAAGCCGGTAAGCTGACCGATGAAGAATTCGCGGTGATGAAGTCACATGTCTGCTGCACGGTGGATTTTCTTGAGAAAACGCCAGATATTCCAAATGCCGTGCTTGTCATCGCCGGGCAGCATCATGAGAAACTCGATGGCTCCGGTTATCCCCACGGGATCAAGGGGCTCAAGCTGAACTGACTAGCGCGCATGGCTTCCGTCGTCGATATTTTCAGTGCGATCACCGACCGGCGGGTTTACAAAGACCCGGTTGAGCCCGAACAAGCCATGAAAATCATGGTCAACATAGGGGATTCCCTCGATCAGGGATTGTTGTCGGTATTTCGGGAAATGCTGCTCGACGCAGCGACGATCGAAACGCCTAAATCTTAAAACAACGTCTTCGCCGTTCCCGCGAGGACGTTTTTGATGCCGTTTTACCGGGTTTATGTTGTCTGGCTTAACTCACCGCCCCGCAGCATAGCCTTGCATGTGGCGCGGGTTGGCGGCAGCCTTGAGCATATCGCCGTCTTTCGTTGCCGCCGTTAAGCGTCCGAGTCCCCAATCGTCTTCGACGACGACCTTGTGCCCGCGTTTTTTCAACTCATCGATGGTCGCTTTCGGGAAGCGTCCTTCCACGGCGAGGTGTCCCGGATCCCATTCGCGCGGATAGAACGAGCTCGGGAAATGTTTGGTGTTGAAGGTCGGCGCGTCGATGGCCTGTTGCAGGTTCATGCCGAAGTGGGCATGGCGCAGGAATAATTGCAGCGACCATTGGTCCTGTTGATCGCCGCCCGGTGTGCCGAACGCCATGTAGGGCTTACCGTCACGCAGCGCAAAAGACGGTGTGAGCGTGGTGCGCGGGCGTTTTTTCGGTGCGAGTGAAGAGGGCAGGCCTTCGATGAGCCAATACATCTGGCCGCGGTTGGTGAGGCAGAACCCGAGTTCCGGGATCGTCGGCGAACTTTGCAGCCAGCCGCCGCTCGGCGTGCCGGAAATCATATTGCCGTCCTTATCGATGATATCGAAGTGAACCGTGTCGCCGGGCGCTTGCGCGTCCGCCTCGATGGGCTTGGAAAAATCCGCCGTTGTCGGTTCGCCAACACCGTGCGCGCCGGCGTGGGCGACATCGACATCCATGGATTTATCGCGGATCACCGGATCGCCGCCAAAGCCGGGTACCGAACCGGGGCGAAGTTCCAGCGACGCGTCTTTGCCGACGAGTTTGCGCCGTTCGTCGTTGTATTTGTCCGACAGCAGCACATCGAACGGCACGTCGACGAAATCAGGATCGCCGTAAAACGCTTCGCGGTCGGCATAGGCCAGTTTCGAACATTCAACGACCGTGTGGATGAATTCGGGATCGGTCGCCGACATCTTGCCGATGTCATACCCTTTTAAGAGAGCGAGGTTTTGCAGCATCACCGGGCCTTGCCCCCACGGGCCGGTCTTGCACACGGTGTATTCGTTATAATCGTACATTAAGGGCTTCTCGACCGTAGCACTCCACGCGGCCATGTCATCGGCGGTGATAAGCCCGTTGTTGTATTGCCCCGATGTGTCGATAACTTTGTTGTTGCGGCAGAAGGCGTCGATGGCTTCGGCGACGAAGCCCCGGTAAAACGCATCGCGCGCGCCGTCGACCTGTTTTTCGCGGCTGCCTTTGACGGCTTCGGATTCTTTAATGATGCGCTCGTAGGACGCCGCCATTTTTGGTTGCGCGAACAAGCTGCCCGGCACCGGTGGCGCACCGTTCGGCAGAAAAACATCGGCCGACGTCTTCCATTCGTTTTCGAACAGGTATTGCACGTTGGTGACCGTGTCTTTGATCTTCGGCACGACCGGCACGCCGTTTTTGGCATACCCGATGGCGGGTTCGAGGACCTCGCGCACGCTCATGGTGCCGTAATCGCGGAGCAGCAGCATCCATGCATCGAACGCGCCGGGAATAACGGCGGCGAGTAGGCCGTTGCCGGGCATCATGTTGAGGCCGAGGCCGGTGTAGTAATCAATCGTCGCGGCGGCGGGAGACGAACCTTGTCCGCAAATCACTTCCACCGCGTCTTTTTTCTTATCATATAAAATCAGCGGGACTTCACCACCGGGACCGCACAAATGCGGTTCGGCGACCTGCAGCATAACACCTGTGGCGACGGCGGCGTCGAACGCGTTGCCGCCTTTTTCCAAGATCGACATACCGACGGCGGTGCCGAGCCAGTGGGTCGAGGCGACGACGCCGAAGGTGCCGAGAATTTCAGGGCGCGTGGTGAAGGTGCTCATCAATCTTCCTTTGTTCGGTGCTTAATTATTATGTCCCCACTTTAAGGGGTGAAACGAGGCCGCGCAAAGCGGCAATCGCACTCAAGGCTGTAATGCGGCCCGAGCGTGGGTTTTCAGGCGAGGGGATATTTTCAATCGTCATTTCAAAGCGCGCACTGTCGGACTCGACCTCGACATGCTGAATGTTTCGTTTGAGGGCAGGGTCGGCCCAGATTTCGAGCGTTGTTTTTTCAGGCCCGATGCCGGCGAGGCTTAAGGCAGCGGCAACGTTGACGTTGGCGGGAAAGCCGACCGTTCCCTCGCGCGCGGTTCCTTCGAAGATTTTCTTCGGTTCGTTCAGCCCCTCAAGAGAAATATTATTTTCGACCAAATAAGGGGCACCGGCGAGTCCTTTCGGCGGTTTGCGGGTTACGAGCTTTACGGATTTGATTTTTCCTTCGGCTGCGGCGCGCAGGGCATCCAAGCCGATCAGTGCCCCGGTCGGTACGATGATCCGCGCGCCGGTCGTTTCGGCTTTATCGATAAGCGCTTGGCGGGGCAGCAACGCACCGACACTGAGGGGTATAAAAAGACATCCCGCCTCGATGGCGGGCACGGCGATGTCATCGAACACGGCTGCCGGCGCACACTCGACGACCACATCGGCCTCGTTGGCAAGTTTGCCAAGGGGTACGATGGGAACGGGGTTTTTAAGCGTCGCGATAAAATCTTCCGCCCGTTCGATACGTTTGGCGGAGACCGCGGCCAAAGTGAGGCCCGGAATGCCTTGATCAAGGCGCGATGCAATCGAGCGGCCGATGGCACCGAGGCCGCCGATAGCGACGCGAAGGCTTTGCTGTTTAGAGGGTGTCATATAGGGGCTGTACCGGTTGTCAATTTTCGCTAATTTTTCACAGGAAACGCCAGCGTAGCATGCTAGGTTAGGGGATCACAAATTCGGTAAAACCAATGAAAGGGAGGTTTTTTTATGAGCATTGAGCGTATCGAGTCCAAGGGGCATCTCAGCAAAGCAGTGGTTCATAACGGGATCGTTTATGTCTCCGGACAAACCGCCGATGACGATAGCCAGGATATGGCCGGGCAGATGGATCAAGTGTTGGCGAAGATTGACAAATATCTCGCCGCCGCCGGAACTGATAAAACCAAGCTTCTCACATCGATGGTGTATTTATCCGACATGTCGAAGAAAAATGAGATGAATGAGAAATACGTCGCTTGGCTCGGCGGCAGTAATCAACCGACGCGGGCATGTGTCGGTACGGCACTTGGCTCACCGAATAAACTGGTCGAAATCGTGGTGTCGGCCGCCGTTTAATGGCCATCCTGTTCACGACGAGCTGGAGTAAAGACACCGGTCGTTGGATTCCGGCCTTGAAAGAAAACCTGCCGGATTTCGAGATTGTCACTTATACCCGCGACGGCGAGCCGGTCGATTGGGACGCAATCGATTACGCCATCGTCTGGCAGCCGCCACCCGGCATTCTCAAACAGTGCAAAAATTTAAAAGCGATTTTCAACATGGGTGCGGGTGTCGACGGTATTCTCGCCAACGCTGACCTGCCCGAGAACATTCCCATCGTGCGCCTGGTCGATCCGTGCCTCACCGAAGGCATGGTCGAATACGTGGTGCATTGGGTTTTGCATTTTCACCGCGGCTTTCATGTGTATCGCGACTATCAAGCGCAAAATAAATGGCGGCCGCATTGGTATCCGCGCCCAAGTGATCGCCGGGTTGGAATCCTCGGTCTTGGCGAACTGGGCGGGGCGTGCGCGAAGCAACTCGTACAGATGGGCTTCGATGTCGCGGGCTGGAGCCGCTCGCAGAAAAACATCACAGGCGTCGACAGCTTTTACGGCCATGATCAGTTCGAGCCGTTCTTGAACCGCAGCCAAATCCTTGTCTGCCTGTTGCCGCTGACAAAAGAGACGGAAGGGATCATCGACAAAAAAGCCCTCGCCGCATTGCCGGAGAAAAGTTTTCTCATCAACGCCGCGCGCGGCAAGCATGTCGTGGGGGATGATCTCGTTGCGGCACTTGATGCCGGCAATCCGTTGGCCGCCGCGCTTGACGTGTTCGACGAAGAACCGCTGCCCGCCGACAGTCCGATCTGGCAGCATCCGAAGATCATCGTGACACCGCATGTCGCGAGCCTTACGAGTCCGCAAACCGCCAGCGCCGAGATTGCCAAGGACATATACTTAATAAGTGAAGGTAAGCCACCAAGGCATATTGTGGATATGTCCCGGGGGTATTAAAACAAGACTTAAGAAGTTTAAGGGGAGGTCATTTATGTCCGGTTCTAGTGACGGCGTCGAATTCGTTTCGTGCGATCTGCATTATCACGCCGATAAACCCGCGTTTGGGAAAGATCCGACCAGTATCGAGTGTCAAACGCCGCGGCCCATTACGATCAACGGCAAGAAGATGCTGACTATCGACGTGCATGCGCATACGCTGCTGCATGGCGCGAAGCATCTCATCGAGGGCCGGCCGGAATTGAACGGTAAGGACCCGTTCGATGATCCGGGAAAAGTTCGCGTCGCCGATATCCCGACGCGCTTACAGGATATGGACGCCATGGGCCTCGACATGCAGGCCTTGAGCGTTGTGACCTTCAATCATTTCTATTGGGCGGAATACGAGCTCGCCGAAGAAATCGTGCGCATCAACAACGAAGAGATGGCGGAAATTTGCGGCCAATACCCCGACCGGTTTGTCGGTTTGGCGTTGATCGCCATGCAGCACCCGGAATTGGCTGCGGCGCAATTGGAATATGCGGTCAAAAAGCTCGGCATGCGCGGGGCGATGATCGGCGCCAACATCGAAGGCGAGGACCTCGCCAATCCGCGCTTTAATCCGTTTTGGGCCAAGGCGGAAGAATTGGACGTGATCGTCTTTATTCATCCGTTCGATTTTCGTAAATCGGGCAACCGGCTCAAGGGCAAGGGCTTTTTGAACAACACTATCGGCAATCCGCTCGACTCGACGATTGCGGTCGCACACCTGATTTACGAAGGCACACTCGATGCTTATCCGGGCTTGAAGATCGTTGTTGCGCACGGCGGCGGCTTCCTGCCGTCCTACATCGGGCGCTTCGATCACGGTCATAATAGTAACGATAGGGGCGGGCGCGGTTTGGAAAAGAAAAAACCGAGCGATTACTTAAAGCAGCTTTACTTCGATACCCTTGTGTTTGGTACTGAAAACCTCGCGCACCTCATTCGTGAGTGCGGGATCGATCAATTGGTTCTCGGCACCGATCATCCGGCGGGCATGGCGAATATCAATCCCATCGCGCACATCTTGAGCGTGCCGGGCCTGAGCGAGGACGATATCGAAAAAATGCTCGGCGGCACGCTGAAAAAACTGTTGAAGCTCTAACGCGGGAGAAAAACTGATGTCGGAACCAAGTGGCGTCGAATTCGTCGGCTGTGATCTGCACTACCACGCGGACAAGCCCGCGTTCGAAAAAAATCCTTCGACGATTGAGTGTCAAACCCCGCGTCCCGTGACCGTCAACGGCAAGCGGATGCTGACCATCGACGTGCACGCCCATTGCCAGATTGCGGATGCCTGGCCGCTGTTTAAGGACCGTCCCGAATTCAAGGGCAAAAAGAATCCGTTCGAGCATAAAACCCGCTCTAGGGTGGCCGATATCCCGACGCGCCTCGCCGAGATCGACGCCATGGGCATCGACATGCAGGCGCTGAGCGTCGGCACCGGTCATCATTTTTATTGGGCGGATTACGATCTGGCGGTCGCGCATGTAAAATTGCAAAACGAAAAGGTCGCCGAGATTTGTGAAAACTATCCCGACCGGTTCGTCGGTTTTGCCATCGCCGCCTTGCAGCATCCGGACCTCGCCGCCGAACAGTTGGAATACGCCGTCAAGAAGCTGAACCTGCGCGGCGCGATCGTGAACACCAATATCAACGGCGACGAGCTGTCCGATCCAAAATTTGCACCGTTCTGGGCCAAGGCGGAAGAACTGGACGCGGTCATCTTCCTGCACCCGTCGCATTTCCCGGAAGCGGGCGAACGTCTCGAGGGCCGCGGGCACTTGCAGAACATTATCGGCAATCCGCTCGATACGTCCATCGCGCTCGCGCACATGATTTACGACGGAACGCTCGATGCCTATTCGGGCTTGAAGATCGTCGCCGCGCATGGTGGCGGGTTGTTACCGTCTTACATCGGCCGTTACGATCACGGGCATAACAGCAATGACCGGGGCGGGCGCGGCGAAGAGAAAAAGAAGCCGAGCGATTACCTAAAACAGCTTTATTTCGACACCCTGGTGTTCGGCACCGAAAACCTGCGCCACCTCATCAACGAGTGCGGCGTGAGCCAAATGGTCATGGGGACGGATCATCCGGCCGGCATGGCGAATATCAATCCCATCGCGCACATTCTCAGCACGCCGGGCCTCAGCGACGACGACCTCGAAGCGATCCTCGGCGGCACGTTGCAGAAAATTTTGAAAATCGAGCGTTAGCCGGCTCCATTGCCGCCTTCTGATTTTAGTGTTAAGTTTTTTATAACATAAAATGAGGGGGTACAATGAACGAATAAACACCGGTAAACGACAAGCTGCCGTTTTGGGGAACCATCGGCAACGCGTACAGCACGTCATTTAATAACTTTGGATATTTATTAAAATTTTCCTGGCCGTTGATGGTGATTCTTATTCTCGGCTTTGTCGTGATCGGTTTGATCATCGATCAATTCAGATTGCCGTATTTGGTTGTCTTACAGTTTATCTTAGGCTTTTTGCTTTGGGCGATGTGGGCGGTTAACTGGCATCGTTCGATAATTCTGAATGAAAAAACGGCGCATTTAGCATTCGTTCGGTTACGCAATATCGAATTTAATTTCCTGGGTTATTCACTGTTATTGGTATTAATTATAATTATCCCAATTCTACTTTCAATTGGGGTGCCAATTTTGTTAAGTAAAACCGGAGCTGTTGGTTTTATTCATAGAACTATTTTTATGCCAACAGGTGTGTCA
>CALINB010000023.1 GCA_938045325.1 uncultured Rhodospirillales bacterium
GAGAGAGACAGCCAGTCGCACCGAACCAGTCGATGCAGCCAGGCCGCTCCGGATTGATGAAGGACGACCCGTCTGAAAGTGTAACTAGGCCGTTGGGGATGATGGAGTCAGGCAGAGAGGGCAGCAGCCTGGCTTGTCGCCGTGAAAAAACCGACCCGCCGGCCGGCCTTCTGTTGCTAACGATTCGAGGATGGCGAGGCCTTCCGCCGACCAGAAATCGAACCAGCGCAGGAGATCGTCGCGTGATAAATGCTCCTCGATGTAGTCGCGAACCCTTTTTTGCGTTCGGCCTTGCACATCCCCCGTCAACGACAGGAGAAACTCCATCACCCGCGTCCGCCCCGCGGCATTAGTGGGAACCAATGGCTTGTCGGGAAATTTTTGATCGAGGTATTCGGTGATGAGAACGGTTTGGCGCACAATCGTATCACCATCGACCAGCACAGGCACGAAACCATTCGGGCTGATCGCACGATACGCTTCACCGTGCTGTTCCCCTTCGCGAATATTGACCGGCACGTATTCCCACGGCACGCCTTTCAGGTTGAGTAAAATGCGTGTGCGGTAACTCGATGTCGAACGCCAATAATTATAAAGTTTAAGCGGCACGAAGAATTACGCCAAGTACTCGGCTTTTTGGCCGGGCACGGGCGATCCTTGAATAGCCCCCTTAGCGGAAACTTTTTCGCGACCACCGCATTTTTCGACCAAAGCACTTTGATCTTGGAACGATAGCTCGTCCATCGCTTCCGGATCGACCATGCCACGCAAAATGCCGTCATATTCTTTCACGACATCGGCATGGCTGGCATCTTGCGCCAAATTCGTCAGTTCTTCCGGATCCGATTCCAAATCGAACAGCTCGGGCTCGTACGTGCAGTAGTGAATGTATTTGTACTTTCCTTTACGGATCATATAGGACGCCCGATCGCCGCCCGAAGCATAATACTCGCTAAACGCCACCCGATCCGGGTTATCGTTTTCATTGGCAAGCTTCACCATCGACTTGCCGGGAAGTTTTTCCTGCTCGGCAATATCATCGTATCCCATGGCATCAAGCGCCGTCGGGCCGACATCGATCAGCGTCACCGGGGTTGTCGAGACATTGCCTTCGGGAATACCGGGGCCGGAAACGATCATTGGCACGGCGGCCGACTCTTCATACATATTATTCTTACCCCACAGTCTTCGCGCGCCAAGGTTCTCGCCGTGGTCGGTCGTATAGACAATCAATGTATTGTCGCGCAGCCCGGCCTCATCGAGTGCAGCTAAAACTTTACCGATGTTGGAGTCCAAATAACTTACGCAGCCGTAGTAAGAATTCATCAATACCTTTTTGGTTTCCGGCGTAAGGAAATCCTCATGATTTCGCGAACGCTGTAGTTTATGAATCCACGGATGCAGCGGCGCATCCGGATCGCTCATTTTGGGCATCGGAAAATCGATTTTTTCATATACGTCGTAAAATTCCTGCGGCGCAATATGCGGCGGATGCGGACAGACGAACGAAACCATAAGCGACCATGGCTTGCCGTTTTTATTCGCTCCCTTTTCCTTCAGCCAAGCGCAGGCTTTTTCCATAATCTCGTGATCGTATTCCGTATAGGACGATTCACCGGGGCCGATGCGTTCGGCAGTTTTACTGCGCTTCAATGGCGGTGGCATCGGACGCTTGACGCAGCCGCGCACATCACCGATGCCTCCAGCGACATTCATCGGAATGATGGATTCTTCAAACCCGACCGGGTCCTCGTCGGCACGAAAGTGCAATTTGCCGATGGAGGTGACGCCGGAACCCTGTTCGCCCGACATATGATGCCAACTTTTAACCCGGCCGTCGTAGCCGTGCGAGTTATCCCAATAATGCGTATCGAATACATATTTTCCCGTCGCGAGTGCCGCGCGCGCTGGCACGCAAATCGCCGAATTGGTATAGGCCGTCGTAAAACGCGTGCCCCGTGCGGCTAACGCATCGATATTGGGCGTTTGGATGAAATCATGCCCGTAACAGCCGGCCACCTTTTGCTGGTGTTGATCGGACATAATGTAAAGGACATTCAACGGCTCGGTCATTGCTCGCTCCCTGATATTTGGCTCTAAGCGGCCAACACGAAATTATATCAATTCATTACAAAAGAAAATGGGCCGGTAACGGCTTTTCGCGCATTACCGGCCCTTCACCGGAAGGAAACTAAATTCCCGCTTTGAATTCTGTTTTGACCCATTCACGCATGAATTTCTTCATACCGGGCTTCACGTTAACGGCTGCCTCAATGATTTCTTTTGCATCTTTACCGAACGCCTGCGGATAGGCGCCAAGCAGCTTTTTCGCCACCTTCTTAAATTTCTTGTCTTTGGTGATCCGTTTCGCCGTATCGATCCATACGTTCACAATATTTGCCGGCGTCTTGGGCGGCAGAGCGATAGCCTTCGAAGCCATGACACCCATTTGGACAAAATGCGCCAGCATGTCCCATTTTCTACCGGAAGGTTTTTTACCGTGAAGTTTTTCATAGACCTCGCCCACTGTCGGCAGGTCCGGAAAAGCCGGATCGCGCACAAATTTGCCCTTTTCGTAAAAACCGAATGACATCAGCGGCACCACATCGCCGGATTTAACGTATTTCATAACCGACTTCAGATATGAACGCGCCGTATCCATGCTGATTTGCAGTTCACCACGCATGATGGATTGACGGCGTTTGCCGACAGACAACCCAAAGACCCACTTTAGGTTTTCGATACCGAGCATATCGTAGGCGACAGCCGCACGAATTTCTCCGCTGGTCGGGTTTTTTTGAGATGTATTCAAAACTTTCGCCTTTTTGAGCGCGTTAATATCGGCAACGATATCCTTGCCTGTTACGCCGGTTTTTTTATGGGCATATACAACGCTGCCGTGCGGCGACAGGATAACCGTCGGCCATTCGAGCTCGTTGTATTTCATTTTTTTACCGCCG
>CALINB010000024.1 GCA_938045325.1 uncultured Rhodospirillales bacterium
GGTGTTTGTCGCGCACGGCGCCGACCGTACGTTTAATGCGGTCCGGTGTCGCCCAAGCCATCGTGTCGGCCAGTGCGATGTCCTTGACGTCCAGATCGTGTTCGTTCGAGACTTCAAAAATTTTATCGACCAGGCCGACGACCGTCTTTTCGGAAATATCGCCCTCGAAGCTGCAACCGAATGCGCACATCACCGAGCCACGCGTCACCGGCACGTTTTTCGATTTGTACATTTCGATCAGGCCCGGAAAGCTATCGAATTGTTCCTGCATGGTGCGGTTCTGGTTGCGTTTCAAGAACGTTTCCGAGGCCGTCGTTTGTAATGTTCCTTTGACGTCGAGCTTGCGGGTATCGAGCGCATCGAGAAAACCGCGTTCGTTGAACCACAGGCCGGTGTAACTGACGCCGGGTTTGACGGTGATGCCGGCGACGAGTTCCTTGATGTCGGCCATGCTCGGCACTTTTTTCGGGTTCACGAACGAGCCGACCTGGATTTGCTTGATGCCTGTCTCTGATAAAGCGTCGATCAGTTCGATCTTGCGGGCAAGCTCGATGGGCGCTTCACTTTGAAAGCCCTCGCGCGGCCCTTCTTCTTTTATATGTATTTGTTTCGGCATGTCGGACATGGTGAAAGCCTAACTTATTCTTGTGGCGGGACAAACGGATAAGGCACCGGCTTGCCGTCTTTAAAGGGTAATGCGACGGTGGCGGTGCCCGGGGTCGATTCCTTGTCTTCGTCGTTGAGCAAGCCGATCTCGAATTCAACGAGGCCGAAATCGTCAGCTTTACGGGTACCGGTAACCCGGGCCCAGGCGCGCAGCGTTTCGTTCACTTGGTTCATGGCGCGGAACTGAAATTTGATTTTCCACAGCCAGCCGTGCGGCGCGCACCAGTCTTTGAGGAGCTTCACCATAAACTGCTGTTTAAATGACCCATTAACCAGCAAGTTCGGCAGGTTCTCGTGTTCTTTGGTAAACGGCAGATCGTAGTGAATCTTATGCCAGTTTTCCATCGCCGCCGACCAGCGCATCAGGTGTGTCGTCGTGAGGGGGCCGACCGTAAGCGGGGTCAGTTCCATGCCCTCTGTGATATCTTCAAAATAAATCTGTTTTTGCTCAGCCATTGTTAGGCGGCCTCTTTCGGGGGACGACGAATGTGTGTCTTGATCACGCGCATCAAGAGCTCGCCGTCTTCATTGCGGTATTCGGTTTCGATGAAGACCAACAGCATCGGACCCGAGCGGCTGTCTTTTTCAATGATGTCATTGTAACGGTTTTTCGCCGTGATCTTTTCGCCGTGGTTGGGATAGCGGAAGAACTCGACCTCGGAACCGGCGTTGAGCAATGCGTAATTATCAAGCGGCAGAGGCGGCAGGCCCTGAACGGTCGCACCGACGATGCCGTCGAAATCCGGGTTGGTCGCGTTTTCCTGGATCGGGTCCGGCGTGCCGAAATCGCGGCGGAAAATGTACATCGGCAGCAACGGCGGCGCGACGGGCGCACCGTAGCGGCTGCTCTTCGTCAATTCTTCATCGTGGTAATTCGGATCGTCATCCATGATGGCTTGCGAATAACGGCGCACGGCACCGCGCTCGACGGCATCGCAGGCAACCTCGATTTCCGATTCGAGGCCGATGCAGGCTTTCAGTTCGGGTGTGAGAAGCGACATAGTGAAGACTCTTTTTTTGCTCTTTACGCTTTAAATTTTACTCTGCGGCTTTGGTTGTTTTTGGGATGCCGATGACATCATCCGTAACCAGTTTTTCTTGCGCAGCCTGATCGTAACCCAGCGATGCCAGTACTTCTAAAGAGTGCTCGCCCAATAACGGCGGTGCTGCGATGGAATCATCGGATGTATCGGAAAATTTAATCGGTAAGCCGGCCATCTTTAATTCGCCTGCTTCCGGGTGCGTGACCGTGCGGATCATATTGCGGGCCAAAGCTTGTTCTTCTTCGGCGACCCGGTCGATGGAGTTGACCCGCGTAAACGGCACGCCTTCGGCATACATGCGTTCTTCCCAGTGCGCGACGTTCTTTTGCGCGAAAATATCGCTGAGTTTATCGATCAGCTCGTCACGATTTTCAAACCGTTTGCTGGCATTGCAATAGCGTTCGTCGTCAGTCCACTCCGGCTTTTCAATGGCCCGGCACACGCCCGCCCACATCACTTCGGTAAAGGACGCGACCGCCATCCAGTCGTCCTTCGCCATGAAGGCCTGATAGGGCACCATGCCTTGTCCGGACGAGCCCTTGCGGGTCGGCGGCGTACCGCGCGAGAAGTATGATGTGTAATGATTTGCCATCATCGCCATTTGGCCTTCGAGCAAGGATGTGTCGACCCGCTGACCTTTGCCGGTGCGATGACGCGCTTCAAGCGCCATCATGATACCGATGGTGCCGAACATGCCGGCACCAATATCGGCAACGGAAATACCCATTTTTGCCGGCGGTTGATCCGGATAGCCGGTCAAATTCATGCCGCCCGAGTAAGCCTGCATGATCGCATCGTTGGCACGCTCGTCCTTGCGCGGCCCGGTCGCGCCGAAACCGCTGATCGAACAGTAAATGAGTCTCGGATTGATCTTCGATAATTCATCGTAACCCAATCCCAAACGATCTAAGACGCCGATGCGGAAATTATCGAGCAGGATGTCGGCTTCGGCGGCCAACTTGCGCATCACCTCGATACCGTCGGGTGATTTTAAATCAATGGCGAGGCTTTTCTTGTTGCGGTTTACCGCGGCGAAGTAGTGCGACACTTTATCGTTAAAGTAGGGCGGCCAATGGCGGCTTTCATCGCCGTGCCCGGCGCGCTCGACCTTGATCACTTCGGCGCCGTAATCGGCCAGCATCAAGCCGCAATAAGGCCCCGCCATGGCGAGGGCCACTTCGATCACTTTAAGCCCCTCTAATGGTTTGCTGCTGTCTGTTTGCGCCATTTCGTATCAATCCCTGTGCGGCAAGCGGCCTTGCCGGCATGACTTAACGTTTTTCAAAGAGAACGTCTTGCCGACACTATAAAAAGCGAGAAGCTTTTAGGCAAATGGGCCGTTTAGGCAATATGGGGCTGTTAAACGAAGCTGGTCGGCCAGGTGCGCAGGTGGTGCTCGCCGATACCGCCCGAAAGGCGTTGGCGGTGAATGGCCAGGCGGTCGATGAGATACTGTCGCGTTTCGCGTGGATCGAGCACCTCGTGGACCTCGTAAAGTTCGGCGAGGCCCCAGGCGCCGGAGTCCTGTTCAATTTCCTTGGCGCGTTTTTCAAACTCTGCCGGGTCATCGTCTTTTTCGATGCCGTGCAGAACCTTGACGCCGACTTGCGGGTCCATAAAGCCGACATCCGCACTCGGCCAGACCGCGTTTTCATCGGAATTTTTGCCACCGCCCATATTGATGTAGGCCTGGCCGTAAGCTTTGCGCAAAATGATATTGATCTTCGGCACGGTGACGAGCGTCAGTGCATTCATCCAGTTCATAATGTGCCCGGGTGCGCCTTTGCGTTCACCCTCAATGCCGATCAAAAAGCCCGGCACGTCGACCAGCATCACAATGGGTATATTGTAGGAATCGAACATCACCAGCGCGTTGATAATTTTTTTACACGCATCCGGATCGAGCGAGCCGCCTTTGAACTTCGGGTTGTTGCCGATAACGCCGACAACCTGACCGTCGATACGCGTCAGCGCCGTAACCACGGCCTTGCCGTATCGGGGCTTAATTTCGAACACGCTATCGATGTCGGCAATCGCCTCGATAACCTTTTTCATGTCGTAGGTTTTGCTCCGCTCTTCCGGCACGATATCGAGAATTTTTTTAATCGCCTCGTCCGATCCTTTCGGTACCGGCGCCGTCGGCGGCGCTTCCATATTGTTGCTCGGCAAGTACGAGAGAAACTTTTTAATCACATCGAGGGCTTCTTCATCCGTGTCGACGGCGTAATCAACCAAACCGCTGACGGAGGTGAGAAGCTTCCAGCCGCCTAAATCTTCTTTATCGACCGGTTGGTTGATCGCGATGGAGGTCACGCGGCTTGATGCGACTGCCATGGTGGCGCCTTTGCGCATCACGCAAAAATCCGACATGCAGGCATACCAGGTCGATGAGCCGTAACACGCACCCAAGAGGGCCGACACCCAAGGCGCTTCACGCAGGCGCCGGTATTCGGTGGGGTCTTGGCAGATGATGGTGCGGCCCAGTGCGCCCATGCGGTCGGGCATACGCGAGCCGCTGGATTCACCGAGGTAAATCATCGGGCAACCGCGTTTATTGGCGATGTCTTTCACGTGGCGGATTTTTTTCGAATTGATTAAAGCACTCGAAGCGCCCAGCACGGTGAAATCGTTGACGATGGTACCGGCATGGCGGCCGTTGATGGTGCCGAACCCGCCGATCTTGCCGTCCGCTGGGGTTTTATGGCGCATTTCAGGCCGCGCCGACGTTGCCAGCTGGCCGTACTCGACGAAACTGCCTTTGTCGAACAGGTAGTCGATGCGCTCACGGGCGTTCAGCAGGCCCTCGTTTTTGCGCTTAGCGATTTTTTCCGGCCCGCCCATGGCGAGCGCCTTATCGCGGCGGTCTTTTAGTTCTTTCAGCAATTTCTCGAACGGCATAATGCTTCCTGATGTTTGCTCTGGTCACCGGTCCACTTTATAACCATGGATCACCAAGAACGCCAATTTTAACAACAAAGTGAGACCGCTATGGCTCCCGTTATCATGACTTTCGGCTGCTACGATTACGACCGCACGCTTCCCATTATGGACGGCCGGGTGCCGGTCGAGGGCTGCGAAATAGCGCCCATTCGTTTGAAATCCGAAGCGCTTTTTCCGCGCGCCTTGCAGCGGGCCGAGTTCGATATCGCCGAGCTGTCGGTCTCGAGTTATCTGATGCAAACCTCGAAGGGGACTTCCGAATACATCGCCGTGCCGGCCTTCGTTTCGCGCGGTTTTCGCCACAGCGCGATTTACATCAACAAGAACAGCGGCATCGAGAACCCGAAAGACCTCGAAGGCAAGCTGGTCGGCGTACCGGAATATCAAGTCACGATTTCCTTGTGGGTGCGCGGCATCCTGCAAGACGAGTACGGCGTCGATTTTCACAAGATGAAATACCGCAACGGCGGCATGAATGTGGCGGGGCGTAAAGAACGGCTGCCGATCAACGTGCCCGACACGGTGGATGTCGAGCCGATCCCGCAGGATAAATGTTTATCGGACATGTTGGCGGCCGGTGAATTGGATGCGGTGATCTCGCCGGAGAAACTCACCTGCTATTTGGAAAAAGATCCGAACGTGTCGTTACTTTTTAAAGATCCGGTGCCGGAAGAGAAAAAATATTTCAAAAAAACCGGGATGTATCCGATTTTTCATTTCATCGTTATCCGCAAGGCGATTGTCGAAGAGAACCCGTGGGTGCCGGCAAACGTATTCAAGGCGCTCGTTGAAGCGAAAAAAATCGCCGTGCAGGAACTCGACGACATCGCCGAGTACTCGGCGCTGAAATTGACGCTGCCCTGGTTCGTGTCCGATCTCGATGAAACCCGCGAACTGATGGGTGACGACTACTGGCCCTATGGCGTCGAGCCGAACCGCAAGGAGCTTGAAACCATGTGCCGCTATTCCCACGAGCAATATTTGTCGGAAAGACTTTTAACTGTCGACGAACTGTTCGCCCCCGACACGCTGACCATGCCGGGGAGATGACCGGCGCTATCGATATCCGCGAAAGCGTTTCCGGCAACGTTCCGGCGATTGAAAAAATTTATTCGGCGGCGTTTCCCGAAGAGGATTTGTTGCCGCTTGTCGTCGATCTTTTAGCATTAAGCAAAACGCCGACCGTTCTTTCCTTGGCGGCCTTCGAGGGAAGAGAAGTCGTCGGCCATATCGTGTTCACGGCGTGCCGTGTAACAGGAGCAGATGTTGATGTTGCGCTGTTGGGGCCGCTTTGCGTGGCACCGTCGCGCCAACGCCAGGGCATCGGCGGTGCGCTCATCGGTGCCGGGTTGGAGCGTCTGAAGAAGCAAGGTGTGAGCCGGGTCTTCGTGCTCGGTGATCCAGCGTATTACGGGCGCTTCGGTTTTACCTCCGATGATTATGTCGCGCCGCCCTATGAATTACCCAAAGAATGGCATGGTGCGTGGCAATCGCTGTGTCTGTACGAAGACACGTCCCGGCTGACCGGTACATTGGCCGTGCCGGAACCCTGGCGCCAACAGACTTTGTGGACGCCTTAATCCTTAATTTCGCAGTCTTTGAGGACGTCGTAGTTCGGCTCGAAGCCAAGGCCGGGCCGATCCGGAATTTTAATAATGTTATCTTCCGGCGTCGGCGCGTCGACGTAAATCGCTTCGCCGACGGCTTGTATCCCTAAGTGAAACTCGACCCACATGCCGTTCATCAAGCCGGCAATGTGATGCATGTTGTGGATCGGCCAGCCGCCGCCGTTGGTGATCGGCATGTTGAAGGCTTGCGCCAGGTGGCCGATCTTGACGGTTTCGGTGTAACCCGAACTCCACACCGGGTTCGGTTGAACGAGGTCGATGGCATGATTGCAGATCAACTCGCGGAAACGCCAGCGGCTCGGAATGTTTTGGCCGGCCGAGATTGGCACCTTGGTCGAGGCGCGCAACTCGCCCATGTTCCAGGCATCAACCGCATACACCGGTTCCTCGAACCAGGTGATGTCGCATTCCTCGATCGCGTGGCAGAGTTTTTTCGCCGAGTGCGGGTCGGTCATGTAATTCGCGTCGATCATCAGGTCGCGGTCGGGGCCGATGATGTCGCGCACCGCGCGCACCCGTGCGGCATCCTCGCGCCAGCTTTCGGTGCCGTCGCTGACCACCATCTTCAGGCGCTGCGTGCCGGCCTTGACCTGCAGCTTGGCCGCTTCTTTGAGCTGATCCAGATCGTATTGCGCGAATCCGAAGGTCACGTACATCTCGGCGTAATCCCGATGGCCGCCGCAGAGTTGCGCAATGGTGCGGCCTTCTTTTTTGCCGCGGATATCCCAACATGCGATATCGATGGCGGCAAGCGCCGTGGTCACCACGCCGGTCATGGCGCGGTTGTTCATTTTCCACCACACCTCGTCGTGGATGCGTTCGGTTTCGCGCGGATCCAGCCCGACCAACACATCCTTGAAGTCCTTGTTGATCGCAGTGACGGTGGAGCGCCCGAGATAGGTGCCGCCGCCGATGCCGTGGCCTTTAATGCCCTCGTCGGTTTCCACTTCGCAAAACACGAAGTTGCGCGAGACGGTCGGTTTTTCGAATACCGGCACATCGACAGTGAGGTTATGGAACGATGCCTTGATATCCGTGATTTTCATGGTGAGAGTCCCTCCCCGGTTGCGTATTGGTTTGAAAGCAACCTAATCACAGGGGCGCGGTTTGACAAGCCGGAGGGCGGGTTGGCCGGGTGTCTTGACAAGTCCCGCGCCAGGCTCCATGACAATGCCCGAATTCCAATCAAATTCTGACCGTAATGGTTCTGCAACAAGGGCCGGAGACGAGGGAGAACAGAGTATGTCAGCAGAATTGAACAAGCGATTGAAAGACCGCCTCGCCAAGCGCGACGCCATGGTTGTGGCGGGGTGTCCGAATGCCTTGACCGCGCGCCTCGTTGAGGACCTCGGCTACGAGGCGATTTACGTCACCGGCGCAGGCGTGACCAACATGAACCTCGGCATGCCCGATCTCAGCTTTATTACGCTTGATATGTTATGCGACGTCACCGCGGCGATGAGCGATTGCACCAACCTGCCGATCATCGTCGACGCCGACACCGGCTTCGGCAACGCGGTCAACACGGAATACACGGTGAAGCGCCTCGAGCGCGCCGGCGCGAGCTGCATTCAAATCGAAGATCAGTTGTTCCCGAAAAAGTGCGGTCACTTCGCCGGGAAAGCAGTGGTCGAAAAAGAAGAATGGCTCAACAAAATCAAAGCCGCGGTCAACGCGCGCAGCGATGAAAACCTGATGATCATGGCGCGCACGGATGCGCGTGCCTGCACCAGCTTTGAAGACGCCGCCGACCGGGCACGCTCGGCCCATGAGGCGGGCGCGGACTTCCTTTTTGTCGAGGCGCCGCAGTCGCTGGAAGAAATTAAAGAGATTCCGAAAATTGCCGATGCCCCCTTCATGATCAACTTGGTCTACGGCGGCAAGACACCGATCCTGAGCCGGGAAGAACTCGCCGAGATGGGTTATGCCATGACCTTGTACGCAAATGCCGGTTTGCAATCGGCCGTGCAGGGCATGAATAAAGTGTTGGGGCATATTTTGAAAACCGGCTCCATCGACGGTGTCTTGGATGATGTCTGCACTTTTGAAGTGCGGCAAAATACAGTCAATAAACCGTACTACGACGAACTCGAACAGAAATACGCGGAATAAGGGGAGAGATCATCATGGTTAGCCACGCAGCAGCGCGTCCGGAAAATATCTACACCAAAGGCATGGCGCATTTCGCCGCCAACCTGAAATTCGAAGACATTCCCGAGGAGGTCCGCCACCGTGCGAAGCTTCTCATCCTCGATTCGCTCGGTTGCGGTTTGTATAGCCACGATCTCGAATGGAGCACGATTTTGCGCGAGACCCTCACCGAGATCGACGATACGCGCGTCGCCACCGTCTGGGGTACCAAACAAAAACTTTCGGTTGTGCACGCCGCCCTTTGTAACGGCACGCAAATTCAAGGCTTCGAAATCGACGACGTGCACCGCGCGGGTGCGCTGCATGTCGGCGCCGTTACCTTGCCGCCGGTGATGGCGGTCGCGGAAATGGGCAAGGGTATGAGCGGCAAGGAGTTTCTCGCCTCCGCGATTGCCGGTTACGAGCTCGGCCCGCGGGTCGGTTTGTGCATGGGCAAGCAACATCTGGAGCAGGGCTGGCACACGGGCGGTACCATCGGTGTGTTCTCGGCGGCCGGCGGCGCGATTCGCGCACTCGGCCTCACACCCGACCAAGCCGTGCACGCCATCGGCATGGCCGGCACGCAGGCATCCGCCCTCATGGCGGCGCAATTCGGTGCCATGGTGAAACGCATGCATGCGGGCAAATCCGCCGAAAGCGGCTTTTACGCGGCGCTTCTTGCGAAGAAAGGCTTTACGGGTATCACCGACGTGTTCGAAGCCGAATACGGCGGCTACTGCACGACGCTCTCACGCTCGCTGGATTTGTTTGATCGCACGCAGTTGACCAAAGGCCTCGGCAAGGACTGGGAGCTGATGCGGATCTTGCTGAAATTTTATTCCTGCGTCGCCAGTAACCACACGACACTGGACGCCATTCAAAACATGCAAGCCAAACATCCGTTCGGCCCGAACGACGTCGAGAAGATTTTGGTCAAGGGATCGAAATCGACCGTCGAGCACGTCGGTTGGGAATACCGCCCCGATGGCGTGACGGCGTCACAACTGAACCTTGGGTTCTGTATCGCGACGTTGTTGATCGAGGGCGAATGCTTCGTCAATCAGTTCTCCGAGGACATCATCGACAATAAGGAACGCATGGAACTCGCCAAAGTCGTCGAGTGCATGGAAGACCCGGAAATTACTGATTTGGGTGCCGACATGCGTCACAAAGTGCACGTCGAAGTCACACTCAAGGACGGCACGGTCATGAACGACACCGTCGAGAAGGCGCGCGGCAGCGAAGTGAACTTCGCCCCCGAAGAGCAAATCATCGGCAAGTTCAAATCCTTGGCCGCCAAATGCCTGTCCGACAGCCAAGCCGATAACTTGGCCAATGCGGTCTTGGACATGGAGAACCTCAAGGACGCCCAAGAGATCACTAAACTGATGACGCCCGCTTAAAGCGCCGTCCCCTCTCCCTAACCCTCCCCGACAAGGGGGGAGGGAATGAAGCGCGAATGACATAAATATTTTCTCCCCCTCGATGGGGGAGGATTAAGGTGGGGGTGAGAACGAAAAACTGATGCTGCCAGCTTAAGAAAAGTTGCTTTTAAGCGCGCGTTCGCGAAAGCGGTTCATCAGGCTTCTGAATTCCTGACGTGTCATGCCGTAGTCGGTTATAAAACCTTTTGTATTTGGAACGAATAATCGCCTGAATAAGTGCTTGATAGGATGTTGATCAGTTGAGGGCAGAACGTCGAACGTAACTGAATCAATAAAACCAGTAAGGCCCCAGGAATCAGGGTATCTCACACCAGGAAGGATGGCTAAAGGCCAATGACTTATATAATAAATTAAATAATTTAGGATTAGGAAAGTATCGTTTGAATCAAATTTTATTGGCCTGCGATTTAAATCTGAAATTTGATCCCATCTATAATATTTCGGTCGGCCAAAAACACGGCCAACAGTAAATCCTTTGTATTGAAGGTGGAGAAAATGGCGCTCCATAAACGGCGCCCTCGCGAAGAACGCTGCACAAATTAAAAATACGAAAAGGGTAATCCAATACCATTCTGGATTGCTGCCTGTGAGGCTGCCCCCAGGCGGGCTAATCAGCATGATTGCGGCGATAACGGCAAAGACGGTCGACCAGCCCCAAAAATAACTTTTCGTCGGTCGTAAGGTTAGGCTGTGTGGCAGATCGTCTGGCACGCTTAGTTTTTCGTCAGCGTTTCCATCACCGGGGTGAACGCCTTATCGGCGACGGCTTCGAGCTCTTGCGCCGTCATGCTTTGGATCGGATGTTCGACCCACACGATTTCCGGATCGATGCCGAGGGTTTTCGCTTGGGACGCGGCGGCCACTTTAAATTCCGTGGTGGCGACGACCATGCCGGGAATGCCGAGTTTGTCGAGGTTGTTGATGTCATGCAAACTGCACGACGTACAGGAGCCTCAATCCGCTAAGGCGACGACCGCGACGTCCGCCTCCTTGACAATCGATTGCACGATATCGGGCGCTGCCGGCTTGCTGTTGCTCGCCTTGCGGTAGCGTTTGATCTTCATGCCCTGTGCGGTGAACCGGCTTTCCAGGTAATCGATGAATTCATCGCTGCGCTCTTTCGAGATATCCAGCAGCGCGATGGTCTTGCCGTTGAGATCGTCCGGCATGGGCACGCTTTTACGCGCGGATGTCGGCGCCTCGCTGGTCGGGTCTCGTAAAACGGTGCTCATAATGTATTCCCCGTTGGTTGCGCGTGAAACAGTCTATCAGAATTCCAAGGTTACCGGTTGGATTTCTTCGCGGTTCCGTCCGCCGCTCCAGCCGCCGATGATCGCCGAGATCTGGCCCGCCGGGCCGCCGCAGCGCACGACGAGGATGCCATGATCGCGCCAGTATTTGGGCACGTCGCGGTCCGCGTTTTCTTCGCCGATGCCTTCGCCGATGCCTTGCGCGCCGCGAATGAGGTCCTTGCCGGGCCGGGTGGTGTATTTATGCAGCGCTTCCTCGATTTCCGCGCGGCCCCAGCCGTCCTTTTGGAAAACCCGGTAGTGTTCGGGCGAGATGGCGAGGATGACATTCGCTTTTTCCGCCAGCTTCGGATGGCCTTCGTTGACGAGCTGCATCGCCATGGAGCGCGCCAGCTCGTCGGCCGTGCGCGCCTTGTGATCGATGATACCGGTAAGGCCGTGACCGTGATGTAGTGTCACCGCGTTACTGCCCGGCTTGCAGCCGCGCGCGACATGCAGCGGCGTCCAGTCTTCATCGGTTTCGTCTTCCGGAAAGCAGTAGGTGTACTTGCCCGGATTGCCGAACACGGCGCGATCAATCTCCTGTGGCCGGCCGCCGCCGACATTGCGCACGATGAGTTGTAGCGCCCTGCCAATCGTGGCATTGGCGCGGTTGCCTTGGCCCAAGCAGTTGCCCTTGGCGTTCATGCCGATGGCCTTGGTGATCGGCCCGTTCACCACAATCACCGGCCCCGCGAAGTTGAGCGTGCACAGCACCCCGTGCAGGGCGAACTTCGGCAAGAGAGCGGCTTCGAGGCAGGCCAGCACGACCGGCATGTATTCCGGTTTACAGCCGGCCATAACCGCATTGATCGCAACCTTTTCCACGGTGCATTCGATCAGGTCCGGCGGCACGATGCCGACGACCTCGTTCGGGTCGCGGTCCGTGCCTTGCAGCATGCGGATGATGCGGTCGTCCGTCGGCGGCACGATGGGAAGACCGTCGGTCCAGCCCATGTCGAATGCGTATTCGACGTCGTCATGCCAATCGCTGATATCATGGCCTTTGGACGTAAAAGTTTTTTCGCCGTAACGCGCTTCAAGCTTTTCGGCGATGAACGGCTCGATGCTTTTCGAGCCGCAGCCGGGCTGGTTTTCCGGCAAGCCGTCGCCGAGTTTGTTAATGCCGCTGACCGCTTGCCACTCGTCTCTATTCCATCCAAATGTGCGCGAGGTTTCCTTGCCGTTCTCGACGCGAATCAGCGTCGGCACGAATTCGATGTCGTGGCGAAAGGATTGCTCCAAGGAGCGGTCGTCGATCACGCCGTCGAGATTGTCCGGAAATGTCGGGTCGTCTTGGCTGTAAACCGTAAGCGCGCCGGCGTCCGACAATTGTTTAAGCACCGGCTGCACCAACTCGCACGTCGGGCAATCGCGTTTCACGACCGCAATCAATCCGTCTTGTTGTTTTGGCATCGTAGGTCCTCCCGGATGCCGTTATGGCATCGTTATTCTTATAATTTAGAAAACGCCGCGGCGTTGCGCCCGGCCAGCTGACCGAAGGTCGAGCCGCAGACGAGGCCGGTGCCGGAGGCGTAGTTATTATAATAAATGCCGCCGACGATTTCGCCCGCGCAGTAAAGCCCGGGGATGACGTGTCCCCATTTGTCCTCGACCTCGGCTTCGGTGGTCGCTTTGAGGCCGCCGAAGCAGAACGTCACGCCGGTGGTAACCTGGAAGGCCTCGAACGGCGGTTCGTCGAGTTTCTGCGCCCAGTTAGTTTTCTCGATGGCGAGGCCCTTGGTCGCCTTGCCGTCATGCACGGAGGGATCGAACGGGATGTCGTCCTGGCACGCCGCGTTAAACTCGTGCGCGGTTTTCAGGAACGCTTCCGGGTTCACGCCTTCGAGTTGCGGTGCAAGCTCTTCCAAGCTGTTGGCCGTCGCCTTAGTGACGCGGGTGACCCGGTATTCGTCGCGCACCAACGGCATCACTTTTTGATCGAGAATTTGCCAGGCGAACTGTTTCGGCTGTTGCAGCACTTCCGCGCCGTACTTCGCATACGTGAAGCTGTGGAAATCCAGGCCTTCATCCAAGAACCGTTCACCGTTCGCGTTCACCAAAATCGAAAACGGATAATTATGTTTTTGGAATAGATCGCCCATGGTGATGTCACCGTAGGTCGGCGCGTTCACATCCCATTGCACCGAATGGCATGCCGACCAGTGACCGGCCGGCATCGCGCCGATGTCCAGCGCCATGTTGATGCCTTGGCCCATGTTGTAGCGGGTACCGCGCACCTTCGCGAGTTCCCACTTCGGGCCTAAGTAGCGCACCCGCATTTCCGGGTTGGATTCGAAGCTGCCGCAGGCGAGGATCACGGCCTTGGCTTCGCACTTGATGTATTCCCGGCCGTGGCGGAACACGACGCCTTTAACGCGGTCGCCGTCGTAGATGAGTTCCCACGCCGTCGCTTCGTACACCACGGGGATGTTCCGCTCCTCGAGAATTTTATGCCAGGTTTCGACCATCTGTGTGCCGCCGCCCCAGACGCAGGCCGCAACGCCGCCGAAAATTTTGATCTTGCCGCCGACGGTGTAAGACTGGCGGCGCAGGTTCAGCGCAAAACGCATGCCGTATTCGCGCATACGAATAAGCGACTCGCGGCTTTGGCGCACCAGAATTTCGACCATGTCCGCATCGCAGCGGTAATCGGACATGGTGAACAAATCATCGAAGTAACGGTCTTCGTCGTAAACGCCGACCTCGACGTTTTTGCGTTCTTCATCGGTGATGTCGACAACCAGCGGTTCCAAATCTTCCATGGTGGAATAGGGGAAACGCAACGCGCCGCCGGTAAAGGCGGTGTTGCCGCCGCGGTCATCAAGCGGGGCGGATTCCAGCATCAGGACCTTGGCGCCTTCGAGGTGGGCCGCCATGGCGGCGTTCGAGGCGGCATTGCCCGCGCCGATCACGATGACGTCGATATTTTTCAGGTCCAGATTTGCCATGGTCTTTCCTCCCGGGGGTTTTGCTGGCGGCTCAGTGTTGATTTCATTGGTCTTTGGTTAACCCATGCGTCTCGAGTTGGCAAGATCACGCTATTGCCGTAATCTGGCCTCAACCAAAGCAACTCGATCCAGGGAGTCCATGACATGGCTAAATCCAAGGCGGCACTTTATCGCGAGTATCTGAAAGAACCGGGGTTGCTTGTCTCGCCCGGTGTTTATGACGGCTACAGTGCGAAGCTCGCCGAGCAGGCCGGCTTTAAAGTGATCTCGACCACGGGTGCCGGTATCTCAAACGCATTTTTCGGCCAACCGGACATCGGCCTGATGAGCCTGATGGAAAACGTCGATATCTGCCGCATGCTGGTACGCAGTGTGAACATTCCGGTCACGGCGGACGCGGAATCCGGTTACGGCAATGTGGTCTCGGTCTATCACGCGATCGAGTACTTCGAAGAAGCCGGTATCGTCGGCGTGAACCTGGAAGATCAAGGCGAAGGCAAGCGTTGCGGTCACATGGAAGGCAAACAGGTCGTCGACACGCCGTACATGTGCAAAAAAATCGAAGCCGCGTGTAAAGCGCGCAAGGATGAAGACTTTTTGATCATCGCGCGCACGGACGCGATTGCCGTCGAAGGCATCGACTCGGCCGTTTACCGTTTGCAGGAATACGTGAAAGCGGGGGCGGCGATGGTGTTCGCGGATGCGGTTGAAACCGAAGATCAAATCAAGAAGATCGTTGATAATGTTGACGCGCCACTTTCGGTCAATATGGGTTTCGCGATCCGCTCGCGCCCGACCACGCCGCTCATTCCGTTCACACGGCTGGAGGAACTCGGTGTGAAACGCGTCTCGTTGGCGCGCATGCTGCCGGCGGCCGCCATCATGGGCATGAAACTCGCGCTCGAACAGATGCAAGAGGTGCTCAAGACCGGTGAGATGGTGGATCGGAAAGATTTGCTGGTCGGTATCGAGGACATCATGGAACTGATGAACTATCCGAAGATCCGCGGCATCGAAAAGGAATTCATGCTCGATGAAGAATTCGAACGCCGGTTTAAAAAACCAAAAGCCGCAGCGGAATAAAATATTGCGGTTTAATTTTCCCCACCCTTCGAGACGCGTCCGCCTAAACAAGGCGCCCGCTTCTCAGGATGAGGAAAAATTATATATCAAACCTCATGCTGAGGAGGCCGCATATTTAAAAATAAGCGGCCGTCTCGAAGCATGACGGGCCAAAAGTCATAAAAGGGAGGCTTACCATGACGGCGGGGCAGGACATCTTCGGCGCGAAGAAGACGCTCGAAACCAGTGGCGGGCGGGTATCGTATTTCGATATTCACGAGCTTGAAAAACAAAACGTCGGGCCGGTCTCGAAGCTGCCGTACTCGATTAAGGTTTGTCTCGAGAATATGCTGCGCAATGTCGATGGGCGCATCATCGACAAGCAAACCGTCGTCGACTCCGCGAATTGGAAAGACACCCGTCACAACTTAACGTATCCGCTGCGCATGTCCCGCGTCATGCTGCCCGACGCCGCCGGTATCCCGGCGTTCATGGATCTCGTTGCCATGCGCGAGAAGGTCGTCAAGCGCGGTCTCGACGGCAGCGGGGTGAACCCGGCCGTGCATACGGACCTCATCCTCGATCACTCGGTGATCGTGGATTATTTCGGCACGTCGGACGCGCTAACCAAAAACGTTGCGAAAGAATACGAACGCAACGCCGAGCGCTACAGTTTTTGTAAATGGGTAAAACAGGCATTCGATAACGTCACCGTCATTCCGCCCGGCCTCGGCATTTGTCATCAAATTAACCTCGAATATCTCGGCCGTGTCGTCATGAGCCGCCGCGACGGTAATGAAACGCTGGCGTATCCTGATAGTTTGGTTGCGTGTGACTCGCACACGCCGATGATCAACGGCATCGGCATTTTGGGCTGGGGCGTCGGCGGCATCGAAGCGGAAGTCACCATGCTCGGCCAGCCGTATTTCCTGCCCGCCCCTGAGGTGGTCGGCATGAAACTGACCGGCGAATTGAAACCCGGCGTGACGGCAACGGATCTCGTTCTTTCGATCACTGAGAAATTGCGCGAGGTCGGCGTCACCGCGGCGTTTGTCGAATACTTCGGACCGGGTGCAAAGCAGCTTTCCATTCCCGATCGCGCGACCATCGCCAACATGTCGCCCGAATACGGTGCGACCATGGGGTTCTTCCCGGTCGATGCGGTCACCATCGAGTATCTTAAGATGACCAACCGGGGCGGCGATCACGCCGATCTCGTTGAACGTTACACCAAAGAGAACGGCCTCTTTGCGAATGGGGGTGCCGATCCCGAGTTTACGAAATTGGTCGAATTCGATCTCGGCCAAGTGGAGGCGAGTCTCGCCGGGCCTAAGCGGCCGCAGGACCGGGTGTCGCTTTATGACGTGAAGGAAAGTTTCCGCGACTACCTGCAAAAACCGAAAGACGAGCGCGGTTACGGCATGGACGCCAAAGAAGCCGCCCGCACGGCGAAAGCGATCATCGGCAACAACGAAGTCGAATTGGGTCACGGCATGACGGCGATTGCCGCGATTACCTCGTGCACCAACACGTCCAACCCGAATTTGCTAATGGGCGCGGGGCTCTTGGCGCGTAAGGCGCGCGAAAAAGGGTTATCGGCGAAGCCTTGGGTCAAAACGTCGTTGTCGCCGGGCAGTCAGGTCGTCACCGCGTACCTGACCAAAACCGGCCTGATGGAAGACTTGGAAGCCATGGGCTTTTATGTTGTCGGCTACGGCTGCATGACCTGCGGCGGCAAGTCCGGACCGCTGCCCGAAGACGTCACCAAAGCCATCACCGATAACGATCTTGTCGCGACCGCCGTGCTATCGGCGAACCGCAACTTCGAGGGCCGCACTCATCCGATGGTGAAAGGCGCTTATTTGGCGTCACCGCCGCTGGTGGTGGCCTTTGCGCTCGCCGGCCGTGCCGACTTCGATTTCGCCAATGAACCCATCGGCCAAGATAAAAACGGCGAAGACGTTTTTCTCAAAGACATTTGGCCGAGTCCGGAAGAAATCCGCGACGCCGTCAACGAAGGCTTGAACGCCGAGATGTTTAGCGAGGCCTACGCAACCGCAACCGAGGGCACCAAAGATTGGGATGACCTCGAAGCCCCCACCGGGCAGTTGTTCGCGTGGGACCCGAAATCCGATTACATCCTCTCGCCGCCTTGGTTCGATTTGCATCCGGAAGATTATACCTGGCCGGACGAACTGAAGGGCGCGCGTGTGCTCGGCATGTACGGAGATTCGCTGACAACCGATCACGTCACCCCGGGCGGCTATTTCCCGAAAGGCGGTGCGTCCGCGCAATATTTCGAGTCCATCGGTGTTGCGGAAAAAGATTTCAACACGGTCACCCAGCGGCGCGGCAATCACCATGTCATGGAGCGGGTCATCTTCGCTAACGTGCGCATCAAGAACCTTGTCGTGCCCGGCAGCGAAGGGGATGTGACGCGCAAGTTCCCGGAAGACGAACAGATGTTCATGTCCGAAGCCGCGCGTAAATACCGCGCGGAAGGAACCCCGATGATCGTCATGGGCGGAAAAGACTACGGCATGGGCTCAAGCCGCGATTGGGCGGCGAAAGGACCGGCGCTTTTGGGGATTTCCGCTATTATCGCGAATTCCTTTGAGCGCATTCACCGCTCCAACCTGATCGGCATGGGGATCGTGCCGCTGCTGTTTAAGGAAGGCGAAGGTCACGAAGCGCTTGGCCTTACCGGTGAGGAATCCCTCGATCTTTCGAACTTGGACGCCGGCATTACCGATGCCGCCCCCATCACCGTCACCGCGACCGCACCCGATGGTAAAGTTACAACGTTCGAGGTGTTGGCCGACGTGCGCTCACCGTATGAGACCGATTGCCTGAAAAGCGGCGGCGTGTTGCTCAAGGTGATGAACGCGTATATCGCCGAAGCGGGTAACGCTTAACGTTTTAGCGAACGGTAAAAAACGCCATGTTTAAAGCCTGGAACGAAAGCCAGCGCCGGAACGGGCCGTGGCACGTCGCTGTGCTGCTGATTCTCGGCATCGGTGTAGGTATTATCGGGCTTTATTATCTGCTCTCGAAGAATTTGATTTATTGCCCCATTGGGGATTCCAACCTTGCGTTCAGCCCCACGTATTCGGACCGTGGCGTGCTGTCCGAAGTCGGCGGGCTTAAGTTTTGGCTGCCGGCGAACTACGCGCAGTTCGAGCAAAATCAGAAAAGCGGCACGCACCCTTGGCTGGTGCTGCAGGGATTGCTGCCGGGTTTGCGGCCGTTGACGAAAAAGCTCGGCATTGTGGAGCGCGACAAACTCGACGATTGTGATTTTTATGTGCGTGACAAAGTCGTCGTTGCGTTGGTGCAGAAGAAACCGAAACCCTATTGGGCCGACCGGGGCGGCATCGATTCCTTGTCGCTGAAAATGGTTTTACAAGGCACCCAGGAACTCGACGGCCCGCACGGCCTCAAGGAAATCCATCTTATGGCCTTGAAGGAGGGTTATAGCACCAACCCGTTCCCGCAATCGTGGATGTACTCGCACACGTATCCGGATAAAAGGCGGATTTTTTTGTATTGCTGGCGCGATAAGCTTGGCGGGCGCGGCTGTTATTCACGCGCGGCTCCGTTGGATTTCACGCCCGAAACCAAGGCATCCGGCGTGTCGATGAAATACTACTTTAATTACAGCGACCTCGCGCGCTGGCGTGAAATCGACAAGGAAGCCCGCGCGTTGGTGCGGGTGTTTTACGAGGCAGGGCAGGCCCGGCATTAAGGTTCGCGTGTTTATTTGAATATCCTCATACTTCGAGATACCCTTTCGCCTCATCCTGAGGGGGCGCGTTAGCGCCTGTTTCGAAGGATAAGAGGCGAAGGGCCCCTCAGCATGAGGATTTGCGGGTACTTTTTGAGCGGGCTGAAGTGTGCCAAAATAGTCACCTGATTATTAGGGAGGAAATTATGGCGAAAACGGTCGCACAGGAACTCGCGGCCCGAATCAACGGGCTGCGTTACGAAGACTATCCGCAAGAGGCTATCGATTGGGCCAAGATCGCTGTGCTTGACACGCTCGGTGTGTCGCTCGCGGGCGCGCCCGAGGAAACCACGCAAATTCCGATGAAGGTATTGGGCGCAGCACAGCATGCCGGGCCGAGCCTGGTTTGGGGCAGCGGCACGCGCACCTCGCCGTTGGACGCCGCGTTGATTAACGGCGTCGCCGCGCACGCGCTCGATTACGACGATTGCCACGACACCATGGGCGGGCATCCCTCGGCGGCCGTGATCCCGAGCTGCCTGGCGCTGAGTGACGACGTTACGCTCACCGGGCGCGACTTCATCGAAGCTTTTATCGCCGGTTATGAGATGGAAACGCGCCTCGCGTCGGGCGTGCATTTCGAGCATTACATCAAGGGCTGGCATCCGACCGCGACCATGGGCACGTTTGGTGCGGCGGCGGCTTGCGGGCGCTTGCTCAAGCTTGATGAGAACACCCTGGCGACGGCTCTTGCGTTGTGCTGCTCGATGGCGGCCGGGGTGAAAGCAAACTTCGGCACTATGACCAAGCCGCTTCATGTGGGCCTTCTCAGCCGCAACGGTTTGTTCGCCGCCCTCATGGCCAAGGAAGGGTTCACCGCCAGCATGGAAGCGTTCGAGCACAAGCAAGGCTTCTTTATGGTCTACAACGGCGAAGGCACGTACGACATCGACAAGGTGTTGAGCAATTGGGGCAACCCGCTGCAAATTCTCGAGCCTGGCGTCGCCATCAAACAGTTTCCGTCCTGCGGCGGCACCCATTCCGCGGCCGATGCGGTGATCAAGCTCAAGAACGATCACAACCTTGCCGCGAATAATATCGAGAAAATCGAATCGAAAACCCACGAGTGGCGTTTTAAGCACACCAACCGGCCCGATCCGAAAAGCGATCTCGATGCGAAGTTCAGCGTGCAGTATGTGATGTCGCGCGCCATGACGGACGGGGTGTTGAAGCTCGATCATTTCGAAAACGGCACCTTTGCCGAACCCGAAGTTCAACAAGTGCTCAAGCGCATCGAGTCGTCCTATCACAATGACGATGACGACCGTTACAGCGCCTACGTCACCATCACGACGAAAGACGGCCGTAAGTTGGAGGAATACTTCTCGCGCGCCCGCGGCCGCGGCCCGGCCGTTGCCTTGTCGGCGGATGAGCTTAAAACCAAATTCGTGAATTGTGCATCGCGGGCCCTAACGGCCGAGCGGGTCGAGCAGTTGTACACGGCGTGCCAAACACTCGAAACGCTGAATGATATGCGCGATCTAACGAGCTTAATGGAGACAGCGGCGGCAAACGTTCAAGCCGCGGAGTAAGTGATTGTCATCCTTCGAGACGGCGGCTTTGCCGCCTCCTCAGGATGAGGTGTGAAAAATTCTCCTCATGCTGAGAGGTCGTACATCAAGTGTTTAAAAAGCGCGATCGTCTCGAAGTATGAGGGAAATAGAGGAGACGCAATCCATGGGCATCGCCTTAGAAATTGCTAAACGCACAAACGCTCTTAAATATGAGACTTTCCCGGCCGATGCCATCCATTGGAGCAAGGTTGCCATCGCCGATGCGGTGGCCGTCTCGCTGGCCGGTTCGCGCGAAAATGCTTCCACCATTACCGCAAGCGTGCTGAACGCCGCCGCGATGCCGGGGCCGAGCCTGGTGTGGGGCACGAACGTGCGCACCCGCGCGCTCGAAGCCTCGTTGATCAACGGCACGTCGTGTCACGCGCTCGATTACGACGACACCAACAACACCAGCGGCGCGCATCCGACGTGCCCGATCCTGCCGGCCGCCATTGCGCTCGCCGAACAACTCGGCGCGTCCGGCAAGCAGATCATCGAAGCGTACGTTGCCGGGTTCGAAACCTTATCGCGGCTGTCCCAAGCGGTGCAGGTCGAGCACCACCATTACCGCAAGGGCTGGCATCCGACCGGCACACTCGGCCTGTTCGGCGCGGCGGCGGCCTGCGGGCGGCTATTAAGTCTATCGGACGAGCAACTTGCGACGGCCTTATCCATTTGCGCGTCCGAAGCCTGCGGCGTGAAATCGAACTTCGGCACCTACGTGAAGCCGCTACATGCGGGGCTAGCCAACCGCAACGGGTTGTTTGCGGCCCTCATGGCAAAAGAGGGCTTCACCGCAAGTCCGGAAGCGTTCGAGCACAAGCAGGGTTTCTTCGCCGTCTATAACGGCCCCGGTCCGTTCGATGCAGACAAAGTGAAAGAGAACTGGGCCGACCCCCTCGAGGTCGTCGAGCCTTCCATGGGGATCAAGCAGTATCCCTGCTGCGGCAGTGTCATGCCGGTGATGGATCTCGCCATCAAAATGCGTAAGGAGCACAACCTCAAGCCCGATGACATTGTGCGCATCGAGCCGCAAACCCACGAGCGGCGCTTGGCCCACACCACCCGGCCCGATCCACGCAGTTCCTTGGATGCGAAATTCAGCGTCGAATACTGCACGGCGCGCGCCGTGCTTGACGGAACGATTGTGTTTTCGCAATTTGAAGGCGATGCCCATAACGATAAAACCGTGCGGAAGTTTATGGAGAAGATCACGGCAGTGCCGCACACCGACGACAACCACTACGGCGCGCACCTCATCGTGACTTTGAAAGACGGTACGGTTTTGAAGGAATACACGCCGAAAGCGAAGGGCCGCGGCCCCGATCATCCGTTAACCGCCGAAGAGCTTGAAAACAAATTCGTCATGTGTGCCGAACGCGCGTTGCCGCTCGAGCAGATTGAGTTGCTGTATCCGGCCTGTCAGGACTTCGAGGCCATCACCAATATTCGCGACTTCACCAAGCTGATGGAAGTTCATGCGGGCGCGCGCCAGGCCGCCGAGTGATTGAGGCCTAACGGCATGGATATCAACCGTTTAACGTAGGGCTCGGCGCCGAAATCACCGGCCTCGATCTCGGTAACCCGCCCCCGATGCGGATAACGATGCAGATAACGATGCGGATACCGTCGAGGCCGTGCGCGCGGCCAAGTACGATTACACCTAAACCAGTACCGGCGAGCGCCGGAAGGATTTCGATGATGTGGCCGGTCCGTCGCAGGCACCGGGGCCGGTAATTATCAATTCTCGAATGAGTGCCCTTTAGCCCATCAGTAATTTAGGGCAATCCCCAGCTCCTTCGGCACCGGATTAGGGAAATCCCGAGTCGGGCCATCCAAACCCTAGTCGGCCTTCGGTTTTCCTAGGTTTTTTGCGCTTTCTACCAATATGGGCGGTTTCCTCCGCTGCTTAAAACGGGCGTCAGCAATACCGCTGACTGACCGAATTGAGCCGACGTGAACACACCGAACAACGCCATCGTACTGAAATCGCCCTTCACCCTTATCCTGGTGTGGGCGTTTTTGCTGAGCGGTTTTTGGGCGGCAATGTTAATGCCCGTTCACGTCTTCCTGGAAGCCGTGCTGGCCGTATTTGAATTTGTCAGTGTTCATATCCTGCAACCGTATGAAACGGCACCGGCAAAAAACATGCCGGTCGCGACCATCGGTATCCGGGGGTAGCAAAACGAACTTATTCAGAGGGGGTATTGGGTTCAGAGGGGTTATCGGACGCCAAGTATTTTTGGATGACCCGTAACGTTTCAGGGACATCAATCGGCTTGGTGAGGTAAGCCGCAAAACCAGCATCCTTGGCCCGCTCGACTTCATGCTTCATGGCCGCTGCGGTGATGGCGACCACGAGGATATCTTTTGTTGCGCTCATTTGTTTCAAAGCCTGTGTTGCATGAATCCCGTCAATACCCGGCAGGCCGATATCCATTAAAATCAGATCGGGCTGCAACGACATCGCCATATCAATTCCCTGTTCACCGTCGGGCGCAATCAACAGCTCGATGCTGTCATGAACATCGAAGATTGATTTCATCAGCTCGACGTTTGTTTCATTGTCCTCGACATACAAAATACGATGGGTTCTGCCGCTTGGGCTGCTCTCGATCTGTCCGGCCTTTTCAATTTGATCGAGCCGCGTTTGATTGTCTGACGGTGAAGGGGCATCCCCGATGGGAAGTTCAACCCAAAAAACGCTGCCTTCATTCAGCTTGGAGTCAAATCCAACGGTGCCGCCCATCAGCTCGATCAGCTGTTTAGAGATTGTAAGGCCAATGCCCGTCCCTTCGGTTTCGGCGTTGTTTCGGCTTAACCGTTCAAACGGCTCGAAGACCCGTTTCTGATCTTTGTCCGAGATGCCCTGGCCGGTGTCACGAATGGAGATACGCAGCGTTTGGCCGTCCGTTTGCTCCGCGTCGATGGTGATGCTGCCGCCATCACGATTGTATTTCACGGCGTTCGACAGCAAATTGAGCATGACTTGTTTGACGCGTGTCAAATCGGCCCGAATCAAGGGAAGCGATTTCTCCGATGACAGGTTATTCACGCTAATGGAGCGGGGTTCGGCCATTTTATTGGCGAGGGCAAAGCTTTCTTCGAGGACCGGTTTGGGACTGAAACTCTCAATCGACAAATCAAGTTTGCCGGCTTCGATTTTAGATAGCTCCAGAACCTGATTGATGAGATCCAAAAGATGCTGCCCGCCGTTGGTGATCATTTTCACCGCATCTTTTTGCTTATCCGTCAGCGGCTCTTTTGGATTGAGCGACATCAACTGCGCAAAACCGAGCACGGCGTTTAAGGGGGTCCGGAGCTCGTGGCTCATGGACGATAAGAAATCGGATTTTGCCCGGTTCGCGGCTTCGGCTTCTTGAAGAGCGGCATCAAGCCGTTGCAGGAGTTCGTTGCGGGCCTTGAGTTCTTGTTCGGTGCGCCGGAGTTCGGCGGCTTCCCGGGCGATGCGTTTCGATGCGGCTATCTCGCGAAAAGCGAGGATGACGAGAATGATGGCGATCAGGCTGATCAAGGCGGAGATACCGTAGGTATTCCGTATGCTCGCGACTGTGGTTTGCAAAACATCGGGACGCGCCGTTCCGATCACGGAGACCAGCGGAAAATTGGCGAGTCTTTGGTAAGTCCACAGCCGCGGGATACCGTCGACGATGCTGGTTTGACGGTATAGTCCGGCCGGCGACTTCTTCAAATGCATCCACAGCTTGGATTTGCTGATATTCTTGCCGATGCCATCGAGACCCCGGTGCGATTTTCGTAAACGGATGCGCATGTCCAATCCGACCAGCGTTGCAGAACTGTTGGGGCCCATGCGCGTGGTGTTAAAAAATTCCAACAGCTGTGTTTCTTTTATGGCTGCGAAAATCACGCCTAAGAACTTGCCGTCGTTATCCGTAATGCGGCGCACCAAGCGGACCGTCACGAGGCCCGTATTGCGGCCCTTGCGCGCGAGAGAAATAAAGACGCTGTCTTGCGCGTTGGATCGCTGAAATTTGAAATAGCCGCGGTCCCGCGCATGGGTGCCGGGTTTCGCTTTGCGCTCCTTGCGCCCGTCACTGATCAGGACCGGAACGCCGTTCGCGTTCATGAGGGTTATATGAGAAAGAATATTTTTATTTGGCGGGATAGCTTTTAAGTGTTGTCGGATGGCCTCAAGGGAATGCTCTTTTAAATAGTTCCGCCGCAGGGTTTTAATATAATCGTCGGCATAACTGAGTGTGGATTCAACGCTGCTCGAAAAAAATACGGTAAGCCATTTTGCCCGCGCCGCCGCCTCATCAATAGCTGATTGCTTTGTCTGTATATTAACCTGATAGGCGCTGCCCCAGACGACAGTCAGCAGTAGGAATAACCCGATCACTAAGATGACGGGCCTGAAGCGTTCAGCCGGCGTTTCTGTGTGCGTTATTGTTGTCTCGGGCATCCGAAAAATGTATAGCGTGAAGACCGGGCGGCCTCACGGCGTCTCCCCTTTAGTGTTTCCCCCGGCATTCCATTGGTAACTAAGCATGGATTTGGCAGGAAAATCACCTTGAAGGCGCCCGCTTGCGGGATGCCCGAAAATCCACCAAAATGCCGTTAATTCGATATAATTTTCAGGAGAGGACCAGGACATGGGTGTCGCCAAAGAAATCGCCACGCGTATCAATGCGCTGAAATACGAAGATTTTCCCGAAGAAGCCGTCAATTGGGCCAAGGTGGCCACCGCCGATACCATCGGTGTCGCGCTGGCGGGCTCGCTTGAAGAAACCACTAAAATTCCCGAACGGGTATTGAATGCCGGCCAAAACACGGGGCCGGCGCTCATCTGGGGCCGGTCGGGGCGCACCAACGCGCTTGATGCCGCGCTGATCAACGGCACCGCGGCGCACGCCTTCGATTTCGACGATTGCTCGATGTCCTTGGGCGGCCATCCGTCGGCACCGATGATCCCGTCGGCTTTGGCCATTGGCGAGGAAATCGATGCGACCGGGCGCGACTTTATCGAGGCCTATGTCGCCGGTTACGAAACGGAAACCCGGATCGCGCGCGGCGTGCATCTGCATCACTACAAAAAGGGCTGGCATCCGACCGCGACGCTTGGCGTTTTCGGTTCCATCGCCGCCTGCGGAAAGCTCTTGAAACTCGATGACGACACCTTGGCGACGGCGCTCTCGATTGCGGTTTCCATGTCGGCCGGCGTGAAAGCGAACTTCGGCACCATGGTAAAGCCGCTGCATGTCGGGCTCTCGTCGCGCAACGGTTTGTTCGCGTGTCTCATGGCCAAGGAAGGCTTTACCGCCAGCGAAATTGCGTTCGAACACAAACAAGGCTTTTTCGAAGTCTTCAACGGCGAAGGCACCTATAACGTCGATAAGATCCTTGCCGACTGGGGGAAACCGCTCGATATCATCGATCCGGGCATCGCGATTAAGGCGCATCCATGTTGCGGCAGCACCCATCCGGTCGCCGACTCGGCCATCGCGTTGCATGACAAACTCAACCTGACCCTGGATCAGATCGAAAAGGTCGAAACGGTCACCCACGAGCGCCGCTTGATGCATACCAACCGGCCCGATCCGCGTGGCGAGTTGGATGCGAAGTTCAGTGTGCAGTATGTCGCGTTGCGCGGCCTCATCGACGGCAAAATCGTGCTCGAACATTTTGAAAACGATGCGTACATGGAACCGGGCATTCGCAAGTTACTGGAGAACGTCACGGCGACGGCGCATACCGACGACAACCATTACAGCGGCACCGTCACCGTCACCCTGAAAGACGGCTCAGTACACTCGGACACCACGCCGTTGTGTCAGGGCCGCGGCGACAACCTCATTCCGCCGGAACGCCTGAAAGCCAAATACGACGATTGCGCCGCCCGCGTCCTGCCGAAGGATCAGGCGGAGAAGGTGCACGCGGTGATTTGGGATTTGGAAAACGCACAATCCGTTCGCGCGCTGACCGATGCGATGGCGTTGCCCGCCGACGCGGCACAAGCGGCGGAGTAAGGCAGCGGCGTCTCCGCAGCGGCGTTTCGTACGTAAGGACATTTGATGGCTGCTGGTCCAAACGCCGTTTGGATTGTAGCTATAGGTTACATCATATGCCGGAGAGAGAGGCCAATTTCCCGAACGGTCCATCAGGAAGCTGATGAAGCATCCCCCAACACCTCCTCCAGCCAGCGCGCTGTCGCATCCAGTGGTTCGCTTGCGGGGGTTAACCGGGCCGTCATGTCGACGCGTTTACGGTCGACAAACAGGCCGAGGTGCCGGGCCAGCGCTTCAAGCGCGGGCAGTTTCGGATGCAGCTTAACCATAAAATGCCCACGCGCATCGTAACCCCAGGCGGCGATCAGGCGGCGGGCGCGTTCGGGCAGGCGGGCGATGTCGGCGGGGCCGCGAAAAGCCGTGGTCGCGATTTCGGCTGGATCGCAAAACGCAATCGCCGCCAGTTCCTCGATCACTTGATCTTGGATAATGCGGGTACGCCGTGACCGGTCTTCCATCGCTGCATCGAGAGCAGACTTTACGGCGGGCAGGCGTAAAAGTCTCGATCCGCTTTGCTGTGCCGACTTTTTCGCATACCCGGCGCGGACCGCCGCTTTTTTTGCATCGAGGTCGATCATGTATTCATCGACAAAACGGCGCTGCTTGTTATTGAGGCTGTCATTCATGGCTTTGGGCAAACGATGTTCATGTGCCTCTCACGCTGCGAGAGGCTTTGCTCCTCAGCATGAGGCAAGATGTTTATTGGGGGCGGATAATAAAAAAGCCGTTTCTACGGGAAACGGCGCGTAACAATGCGGATTTAAAGTACATGGTGATATTCGTGTGCATTTCAAGAGCGTCCGCTTGCCCGGTTGGCCGAAATCCCCCAAAATGCCGGTCTTAGATATTCAAGGTGAGGATGCTTCCATGACCATTGCCCAGGATTTGGCCGCGCGGATTAACGCGCTGACTTACGAAAACTTTCCCAGTGAAGCCGTGCATTGGGCGAAAATCGCCATTGCCGATACCATCGGTGTCGCTTTGGCGGGCGCGGTGGAAGACACCGCAAAAATCCCCGAGCGGGTGCTGGGTGCTGGAAACATGCCGGGATCGAGTCTGGTTTGGGGGCGGTCGTATCGCACGCGCGCACTGGATGCGGCGTTAATTAACGGGACCGCGTCGCACGCGTTTGATTTCGACGATTGCTCGAATACTTTGGGTGGTCATCCGTCCGCCCCCATTGTACCGGTCGCGTTGGCCATCGGCGAAGAGGTCGGTGCGACGGGTCAAGAATATGTCGAGGCCTATATCGCCGGGTTCGAAGCCGAAACCCGGGTCGCGCGCGGCGTACACATGCACCATTACACCAAGGGCTGGCATCCGACGGCGACGCTGGGCATTTTCGGCGCCATTGCCGCGTGCGGCAAACTCTTGAAGCTGAACGACGATCAGCTGGCGACCGCGCTCGCCATCGGCGTGTCGGAAGCCGCCGGGGTGAAGGCGAACTTCGGCACCATGACCAAGCCGCTGCATGTTGGTTTGACGGCGCGCAACGGTTTGTTTGCCTGCCTCATGGCGAAAGAGGGCTTTACCGCGAGCATGGAAGCGTTCGAGCACAAACAAGGTTACCTCGAAGTCTTCAACGGTGCGGGCACGTACGATGTCGCCAAGATGCTCGACGGCTGGGGCGAGCCGCTCGACCTCATCGAGCCGGGTGTGATGATTAAACAATATCCCTGTTGCGGCAGTACGCACATGGCGATCGATGCGGCCGTGCCGTTGCATGCAAAACTATCGCCGTCGGTTGAGGATATCGAAAAAATCGAAATCGAAACCCACGAGCAACGCCTCGAGCATACCAACCGGCCCGATCCGCTCGGCGAATTGGCGGCGAAGTTCAGCGTGCAGTATGTCGTATGCCGCGCATTGATTGACGGCAAGGTCGTTCTCGAGAATTTCGAGAACGAGGCCTATATGGACCCGGGCATGCGTTCGCTGCTGCCGAAAGTGACGGCGGCCTCGCACACGGATGATCCCTATACCGGCATCGTGACGGTCACGCTGAAAGACGGCAGCACGCATACGGAACAGGCGCGCACGCCGTTCGGGCGCGGCCCGGAAAATCCGATGAGCGCCGATGAGCTTAAAGCCAAGTTCATCGATTGTGCGACCCGGGTCTTGCCTTCGGACGCGGCCGAGCGGTTGCATGCCGCCTTGTGGGATATTGAAAATTTGAAATCCGTCGGTGAGATCACGACGGCGATGGAGCTTCCGCCGGGTGCAGCACAAGCAGCGGAGTAGATAACATGACGTTCGCGCAGGAATTAGCGGCTCGCGTTAATGCGCTCACCTATGACGCGCTGCCGGCGGACGCTATACATTGGGCGAAGGCGGGTATTACCGATTGTATCGGTGTTGCGTTAGCCGGCTGCCAGGAGGCCACCGCTAAAATTCCAATGAAAGTTTTAGGTTCCGCACCCCAATCCGGACAGAGCTTGGTGTGGGGAAGTGCTTTGCGGATATCGGCGCTCGATGCAGCCCTTCTGAATGGTACGGCGGCGCATGCGCTCGATTTTGACGACTGTTCGAACACCATGGGCGGCCATCCCTCGACGGTTTTGGTGCCGGGGGCTTTGGCGCTGGGTGACGATATCGGTGTTTCGGGCCGCGATTTCATCGAAGCTTATGTCGCCGGGTTTGAAGCGCAGGCAGCACTGTCGCGGGTCGTGCATTGGCATCATTACGAGAAAGGCTGGCACCCGACGGCAACCCTCGGTGTGTTTGGCGCGACGGTTGCGTGCGGGCGGTTGTTAAAGCTTTCGGACGAACAAATGACCACGGCGTTGGCGCTGGCGGTCTCTGAAGCCGCCGGGGTGAAAGCGAATTTCGGGTCCATGACCAAGCCCTTGCATGCGGGCCTGACGGCGCGCAACGGATTGTTTGCCGCGCTCATGGCGAAAGAAGGGTTCACCGCCAACGCTGAAGCGTTCGAACACAAGCAAGGCTATTTCGAAGTCTTTAACGGTACGGGCACCTACGATCCCGCGAAGGCTTTCGATAGCTGGGGCGAGCGCCTCGACATCGTGCATCCGGCGATTTGCATCAAGCAGCATCCGTGTTGCGCGAGCACGCATTCGTGCATTGATGCCGCTTCCGTGTTGCATGAATCCCTGAAGGAGCAACTCGGTGATATCGAAAAGATCGAAACGAATACCCATAAGTTTCGATTGGCGCACACCGACAAGCCCGATCCGAAAAGCGAGTTGGACGCGAAATTCAGTGTGCAGTATTGCACGGCGCGGGCGTTACAAGATGGTTACGTTGCGCTCGAGCACTTTGAAAACGCCGCTTACGACGAGACGGCGGTACGCGCGCTCATGGCGAAAACCACGTCGGTTCTTCTCGATGCGGATGATGAGTTCCTCGGCATCGTGCGTGTGACGTTGAAGGACGGGTCCGTGTACGAGGAGCAGGCCAGCGTGCCCTCGGGGCGCGGCCCCGATAACCCGATGACGGATGAACAGTTCAAGAGCAAGTTCGCGAGTTGCGCCAAGCGTACGTTGCCGCTTGACGCAATCGATCCGCTTTTTGGCGCACTCGACGGTTTGGAGAACCTTAAATCCGTTGCCGAAATCACGGCGCTTTTGGAAAAGCCGCTCCTGAATGTCAAAGGGGCCGCCAAAGCCGCTGAGTGAATAAAAAACCCTCATACTTCGAGACGGCTGTCTTGTCCTGAGCTGCGTACCTCCCCTTCGGCTATGCTCAGGATGAGGCGCGCGAGTCGAAGGGGCAGCCCCTCAGCATGAGGGTTTTTATTTCTTCATCCTGAGGAGCGTCCGCCAAGTTTTTGGTGGATGCGTCTCGAAGGGTAACGGTCAGCTCTTACCCGTAAAATCGATTTTCGAGACGTCGTCGATTTTTTCGATGTCACAAAGTCTATCGAACAGGCGTGCCGCTTCCTTATCGCCGAGACGGTACGCGAGCTTCATGTATTTTTCGCGCAAATCATCGAGGCTGAACGGCCCGGTCGGCAGGCCTTTGAACGCGGGCGCATCGTGACTGATCGTGCGGCCGTCTTTTAATGTGACGTGCAATACGCTGCCGTAGGCGTATTCGAAACGCCGGTCCTGCGGCAGCTCTTTCAGCGTCGTGTTGCGACAGACTTCGCGGATCTTCGGATCGTTGACGCTTTCTTCCGAGAAGTTGCGCGGATCGAGCGGATCTTTAAACAACGCAAGCGCGGTGCAAAATTGGGTGCTGTATTGCCCGAGCATGACGTCGGTGGGTTCCGGAATATCGTGATGGGATACAATCTTCTCGTTGCCCTCGATCACGATGCTCGCGACATCGTCGCCCGTGAAGCCGTGTTCGGCTTTCATATCAAGGATGCCTTGGATCGGCGTGTGCGATGTGATGTGCGCGGAATAGCGCTTGAACACGATGAACTGCGCGTCCCAGCGCTCGCCCAACTCCTTGGTTAATTCCTCAGCCTTGGCGTCGCGGGCATACACATTAATGAATCCGAATGTGCCTTCGAGCACGGTGTTGGGACCGGTAAAGCCGTCGCGTGCCAGGGTCGCCGCGAAGATGCCGCTTTCCGCGGCGCGGCCCAAGTGCAAGCGCTTAACCATGCCGCCGGTGCCGGACTTGGCGAATTCGAGCAAGCCCGAAGAGAGCGAACCGGCGATGCCGAGGCCGTTGGTGAGGTGTTCGGCATCCAATCCCATCAGCTTGCCCGCGGTGATCGAGCCGCCGAAACCGCCGTTGATGCCGGGCGCGTGAAAGCCCAGCTCTTCGCACGATTGCTTACAGGCATTGCCGATCCGGTTCAGCACTTCGATACCGCAAGTGAACGCGGTGATGATGTCCTTGCCCGATGAACCGAGTTCCTGACCCATCGCCATCGCAGACGGCACCATGATCGCGCCCGGGTGCATGCCGACCGACGGCATGCGCAAATTATCAAGCTCGAACGAGTGCGACAGCGCGCCGTTCGACAGCGCCGCCATCGCCGGCTGCACGCGGTATCCCTCGGGCCCGAAGATGCTGCTTTTGCCGTCGCGGCCCGTCGTCGTCGCGTGCTTGATGATCATTTTGCTCCACGGCAGTTCCGAGCCGAAGGTGCAGGCGGCGACCGTATCGATGATGCAGAATTTCGTTCGCTCAACGATGTCCGCGGGGATCTGGTCGAAGGTTAAATCGGCGGCGAATTTGGCCAGGGTTTGCGTCTGATTGAGGGGCATCGTGCAGGTTCCTTTTGTGGGATGAAACGGTTATTCGGCGCCGGGTTGATCGAGAAAAGCCGCCGATTCGTGGTGTTTTTTCTTAAATGAATCGATATCGGATTGAAATTCCTGGGTCCGCGCGACGGCATCGAGGCCGTTGAGCAGGCAGCGTTTCGATACCGGATTAACGTCGAACTTATAGACGTGATTATCCGGCCCGCGGACGGTTTGGTATTCGAGATCGATGGTCAGTTCGGCGCCGGGATTTTCATGCAATTGCTGGCGCAGTTTCACGACTTCCTCTTGCTTCAACTTCACCGGCAGGACACCGTTCTGCAGGCAGTTGTTATAATGAATATCGCCGAAGCTTGATGCGATCACCGCGCGCGCGCCGAAGCTCATGATGGCATAGACGGCCGACTCGCGCGATGAGCCGCCGCCCCAGTTGCGGTCGGCAACGATAATCTTGGCATTGCGGAACGGCTCTTTATTGAGGATGAACTCGGGGATTTCCGTGCCATCGGCGTTGAAGCGCAGGTAATGGAACAGAATTTTCGGGTAAAACGGATCGCCGACCGGGACCTTGTTAAATTCCGTCGGGCAGATTTGGTTGGTATCCACGTTGGGAATATCGATCGGGGCGGCAATGCCGGTTAGCGTTGTGAAAGCTTCCATTAGGCGTCTCCTCGAAGAATTGTCCGCACATCCGTCAGTGTGCCTTTGATGGCCGCCGCCGCGGCCATGGCCGGGCTGACGAGGTGCGTGCGTCCGCCACGGCCTTGCCGGCCTTTGAAGTTGCGGTTCGAGGTCGAAGCACTTCGTTCGCCCGGCTGCAACTTGTCGCCGTTCAAGGCGGTGCAGAGCGAACAGCCCGGCGCGCGCCATTCGAAACCGGATTGTTCGAATATTTTATCCAACCCTTCAGCTTCGGCCTGGTTTTTGATCGAGACCGAACCCGGCACGATCCAAGCGGGAATTTTCGCCTTGCCGTGTTTGGCGACTTCGGCCGCCGCGCGCAGGTCCTCGATACGCGAATTGGTACACGATCCGATAAACACTTTATCGATCGGAATATCGGCAACGGCCATGCCGGGTTTGAGTTCCATGTATTCGAGCATGTCCTCGATCTCGGCTTTCTTATCGGCACTCGGCGCATCATTCGGCGAAGGGACATGCGCGGTGATCGGTACAGCGGTTTCGGGATTGGTGCCCCACGTGACCGTTGGCGCGATGTCGGCGGCATCGAGTGAGACTTCGGTATCGAAAACCGCGTCATCATCCGAAGGCAGCGTTTTCCAATTCGCCACGGCGGCATCCCATTGCTTGCCCTTGGGCGCGAATTCGCGGCCTTCGACATATTCAAATGTTGTCTCATCCGGCGCGATCAATCCGGCCCGCCCGCCGGCTTCGATCGACATATTGCTGACCGTCATGCGTTGTTCCATGGTCATGTTGCGAAAGGCCGAGCCGGCGTATTCGAGGGCGTGGCCTGCGCCGCCGCCGTGGCCGATCTTCGCGATGATCGCCAAAATGACGTCCTTGGCATGCACGCCGAAGCCGAGCTCACCGTCGACGGTAATGCGCATGGTTTTCGGTTTGCGCTGCCAAATGGTTTGCGTGACCATAATGTGGAAGATTTCCGACGCTCCCGCGCCGAAGGATATATTGCCCAGTGCGCCGTGGGTGGATGTGTGTGAATCGGCGCCTACCAGCAAAATGCCGGGAATCGAAACGCCCAGCTCCGGCCCGGCGACGTGTAAAATCCCCTGCTTGGGGTCGTCGATGCCGTAAAAATGAATGTTGCTGTCGGTCGAGTTCTTGGCCAGCAGCTTGACCATGCCGCGAATTTTCTCATCGGGGATGGCATCGACCCCGGCATCGCGGATTTTCGGGTCGGTCGGCACGTAATGATCCGAAAATGAGAAGACTTTATCGGGCTCGGCGATGGTGCGGCCTTCACGCTCCAGCCGGTCAAAGGTATGGCGCGAGCCTTCATGGATCAGGCAGCGGTCAACATAAAGAAGCGTTTCGTCTTCTTCCTGGGTAATCACATGTTGATCCCAGATTTTTTCGAACATCGTTTTTGAAGATGCCAAGGATTCCTCCCATTTTTAGCCGATTATACGGTATTATAATGTGTGCCGGGGTGGCGTGGCGCGACCCCCGGAAGATCAAA
>CALINB010000025.1 GCA_938045325.1 uncultured Rhodospirillales bacterium
TTACATGAAACGGTTTGGCTGGCCGCGCCCGGCATTGCTGATTGGTTTCGTGTTGGCCGACAAGGTCGAATCCGGTGTGTACCAGACCGTGACCGTTTACGGCTGGAGCTTCCTGGATCGTCCGATCGTGTTGGTGCTTCTGGCCCTGACGCTGTTCTCGATCTATGCAGCGGCAAAGTACAAGCCGAACCAACCGAAGCTTGAGCACGGTGGCGTGCACGGACCGGAAAACAAAGTGCCGCAGCTTTGCTTCTTGCTGTTGCTGATCGGCTTTGCCGTTCTGCTGTTCGTCGATGCGCTCGAATATCAGTTCCTGACCTCGTTCTATCCGCAGTTCGTAGCGGTGGGCGGCCTGATTTTCATGGTTCCGCTGTTGATCTTGGCCTTGACGAAGAAGGGGCCTTCAACGGTCTTCCAGGACGAAGAACGGGGCGATTACGGCCAGGATATCGAAGCCAAATCGGCCGAACACTATCTGTTCTGGCTGCTCGGCATGCTGGCTGGTTCCGCGATCTTCGGATTTGTGATCGGCTCGGCTGCCTTCATTTATATCTTTGTGAAGGTAAAAGCGGAGCTCTCCCACTTAACCAGTGCCATTTGTGCCTTGGCGTTCTTCACGTTCCTGGCACTCCTGTCGCACTTCTTAACGCTTTTCTATCCGGAGGGCTTGCTGCAGCTTTACTTCAAACTGCCGTGGCCGCTCGGCCCGCTCGTTTAGAAGCGCAACAACAACCGTTAACAAAAACCCTCGTCTCTCCTGATACGGGGGTTTTTGCCGCCTGGAGGCCGGTGTTCAACGAAGTCTTAGACCTGTCAGGAATTTATCTGTATACTTTCGGACACAAAACACAGATTCAAATAGCATTATTTTAAGGGAGAGAGAGCATGCATTCACACCGTACAAAAATTTACGGAGCCTTCGCCGCGGCGGCTTTCGTGGCGGGGCCCCTCGTTGCCCCCTCGATTGCGCAAGCCGTCGACTTTTCCGGTAAGAAAATTGAACTGATCGTGCCATACCGCGAAGGCGGTGGTTCTGACACCTATGCCCGGTTGTTCGCGCCGTATTTGGAGAAGTATTTACCTGGCAAACCGACGATTTTGGTTCGCAATTTTCCGGGCGGCGGCTCAATCAAGGGCAGCAATAAATTCGAGGCCCGAGCCAAGCCGAACGGCCTGACCTACGTCGTAACCTCGTCCTCAACGATGGTTGCGCAACTGTTCGGCGGCAAAAAGCGCAAATTTGATATGCTGAAATGGCGGCAAGTTGTCGTTTCCTCACGTGGTACGGTCATTTATGCCCGGCCGAAAACAGGAGCCACGGGTAAAGATATCGTTGCCGATATTAAAAAGCTCAGAAGCCAAGAACTTCTTTACGGTGCCAAGAAAGCCAACGCCGGCGAATTACGCACCATTGTTGCATTTGAGCTCTTGGGCTTAAACGTGCGTTCGATCTTCGGCCTAAGCCGCGGTAAAGCACGCAAAGCGTTTATGCGGGACGAACTCACCATCAATCACGACACCGCGGGAACATTCTTCAAAAAAGTCCAAAAGCTGGTGAAGAAAGGCCAAGCCGTACCGTTGTTCACGCTCGGTTACATGAAAGACGGCAAAGTCGTGCGTGATCCGGCGTTGCCGAAACTGCCGTCGGTTCCGGAAGTGTACGAGAAGCTGAACGGCAAGGCCCCGTCCGGCCCGAAATGGGAAGCGCTGAAAAGCATGTTGGCCCTTGGCGTCACCGCCTCAAAAGGGTTTGCCCTGCCGAAAGGCACGCCGGACGACATCGTGAACGCTTATATCAAAGCCATTAAGATGACGATGAAGGATAAGAAGTTCCTGAAAAAAGCGAAAAAGCGCTTAGGACCGTATCCGCAGGTTTACGGCAAAGACGCACAGCAGGCGATTATCGATGCCGTGACGTTAACCCCGTCAGCCGAAAAGTGGCTGAAAACCTATCTGAAGAAAAAATTCAACGTCAAAGTCTAACACTCTCGTTTTAGGGCCGGCGCCATTATGGCGCCGGCCTTTTCTTACCCGCGCTATTCGGATTCCCCAATTTATTCAGGAGACCTCCCATTCAGTATGAGCAAGCCCTTATCGATGCTCTAACGACGCTGTTAAGCGGTTGGCACTTTTTCTACCTCGTCTTAGGTGTGTTTCTTGGTTTAGCCCTCGGCATCCTGCCCGGCCTCGGCGGCAGTGCCGGGCTCGCCATCCTATTACCGTTCGTGTTCGGCATGGAGCCGGGACATGCGCTCGCCATGATGATCGGCCTGCTCTCCGTCACCACGACATCCGATACCTTCCCCGCCGTCCTGATGGGCATTCCCGGCACGGCCGGATCGCAAGCGACCGTCGTCGATGGATTTCCCATGTCGAAGAAAGGCGAAGCGGCACGGGCGTTGGGGGCGGCTTTTGCTGCCTCCCTCTTCGGCGGCGTGTTCGGCGCGTTCATCCTCACGCTTTCCATATTCGCGGCAATGCCAATTCTGCTCGCCATGGGCTTCGGCGAGCAAATGATGCTCATTATCCTCGCGCTCAGCATGGTTGGTGTCCTGACCGGCTCGAACCCCTTGAAGGGTCTGGCGACCTGCGGCATCGGCCTTTTGCTCGGTTCCGTCGGCTCAGCGCCCGCATCGGGAGCCGAGCGCCTGACCCTCGATACAGTTTATTTAGCCGATAAAATTCCGTTGATCATCATCGGGCTTGCCATGTTCGCCTTGCCCGAAATTGTCGATCTATTGCGCCGCCAGCAAACCATTGCCGAAAAGGGTGTCCTCGGCAAAGGCTGGCTGCAGGGCCTCAAAGACGTTTTTAAGAACTGGTGGCTTGTCGTGCGCTGCGCCGGCATCGGCACGCTGGTCGGTGCGTTGCCGGGCCTTGGTGGTGCTGTCGTCGACTGGATCGCTTACAGCCACGTCATTCAAACCTCGAAAGACAAGTCCACATTCGGTACCGGCGAAATCCGTGGCGTGATCGCGCCCGAGTCCGCCAACAATGCCAAAGAAGGCGGCGCGTTAATCCCGACGCTACTGTTCGGCATTCCCGGTTCGGGCAATAAGGCCTTGCTGCTCGGCGGCTTTATCTTAATCGGCATCGATCCGGGCCTTGAGATGATTACCGATCACCTTGATCTCACTTTCATCATGATCTGGTCGCTCGCCATCGGCAACATCATCGGTGCCGGCACGTGTCTCTTCCTCGCAAGCCCCATTTCCAAGCTCACGACCATTAAATACACCTTGCTCGCCCCCTTTATGTTCGGGCTGATCTTTTTTGCCGCCTTCCAGGCCACCCGTGACTGGGGCGATTTAATTGCCTTGATGGTGCTTGGCACGCTGGGCGTTTATATGAAACGGTTTGGCTGGCCGCGCCCGGCGCTCTTGATCGGTTATGTGCTGTCGACCCGGGTCGAGGCGGCGATTTATCACACGACCCAAGTCTACCGGTTTACATTCTTGGAACGCCCCATCGTCATTTTGCTGCTGGTTTTAACGATTATCTCGGTCATTGCCGCGCTAAAGTTTAAGATTCATCGCAGTGAGGTTACCGAAACAGGGGTGCACTCACACCTGACGCGCGGCCCACAGATCGCGTTTTATACCGTTATCCTCGCGTTCACGTTTGCCGTCATCGGTACCAGCTTTTTATGGGAATATGAAACCGCGCTTTATCCAGTGACCATGAGCATCGCCATGCTGTGCTTCATGGTCCCGATGGGCTACGGCCTTCTGACCTATAAACAACCGCACACGGTGTTTTACGATTCCGAACGCGAAGCCTTTGACGATCGTGTTGAAAAACGCAGCAACGAACATTACCTGCTTTGGCTTCTGGGCATGCTGGGGCTTGCTGCCTTAACAGGCTTCGTCATCGCCGTGTCGGCCTTTATTTACTCATTCCTTCGCGTGAAAGCGCAGGCAAGTTATTTGGGCAGCGCCATCGGCACCGCGTCGTTCATCTTACTGCTCGGTGCCATGTCGCACTTTCTCACTCTCGAGTACCCGCAAGGCATTCTCCAGGAGTACGTTACCCTGCCCTGGCCACTGCAATAGCGCCCCTTCAATAGGGCCACTGCGATAAATTCAAATCACGACGCTTCGACGGTACCTGTCATGGTCGGATTGCCTTTATGGTTTTCCGTCCAGACTTTAGCCGTTTTACCGTCACTCGACGGCTCGCCGCATACATCAAACGGATTGTCGGCAAATAAGGGCGCATCGGCGCGATAATTGAACTGCGTTACATTTTTCTCGGGATTTTCCCGGTGAAACAGATCAAGCAACACCACTGCCGTGAGGGGCCCGTGAAAAATCAATCCCGGATACCCTTCGACTCCTGTCACATAGGGATAATCGTAATGAATCCGGTGCGCGTTAAAAATGAGTGCGGAGTAACGGAACAACAAGGTTGGCGTCGGTGTGATAGTGCGGCGCCAAACGGCTTCACCGGGTTTTTTAATTTCTTTTGGTTTTGACGGTTTCGTTTCTTTCTTATTCGGATCAGCGGCCTCACGATAGATGATATCCTGATCATCGATGACGGCGAGGCCGTCTTCGCCGAAGACTTCTGAAATGAATTTTACGAACACCAAGGGGCCGCTGCGGCCTTCCTTATAAGTGACATCGCCGACCGAATTAACGCGGCGAACCTTCTCGCCAACATGCAAGGGCTTTAAAAACGACAACCGGCTGCCGCCGTTCATGCGCCGTGGCAAAGGTACCGGCGGAAAAAAGTCACCAAGTTGTATATGGCCATCTTCTTTAATGAGCGATTGCCGCGCCAAGGGCGGAAACAACTGACGATAACAAATCGGCGGGATGACATCGCCATCTTTCGGAAACGGTTTTTCGTAATCCAACGTCGCGTTGAAAAGCGCAATCGGGGTCGCCTCGACCCGGCTTTCCCGTTCCTCTGATTTTCCCTTCCACTTGTTAAGGTGGTCGATATCGATTTCCGGCGTGTCGCTCATAAATATTTCTCCCTTAAGTCTTTAATATCTATTGATGCGATTTGGGCACCAGGCCGCTGCACGTACCGACGATGGATTTCTCCCCTTCGTCGGTCTCCACCCAAACCTCGCAAACCACTCGAATTTGATCGTCGCCTTCGGGGATCTTTTCTTTTACGAACCCCTTCGCTGTGATCAACGCATCCACCGCCGCCGAACGCCGGGTAACGATCGAGCCCTTGCCGCCGACAATCCAGCCCTCGCCGAAACAATTCATCATCATGCGCGGAATGACCCCAAAAATGCGCGAACCGATAGCGATGGGACGATCAAGCCCTTCGCGGGCCGCCGCTTCGGGATCGGTATGCAACGTCGGGATATCACCATTATCGGTTTTGACTGTATTTAGTTCGACACTAAGCTGGCGCTCGACAGGCGGCAGCTCGAACCCGATGGGTGTATCTTCGGTGATGATCGCCATATTTCGTTCCTAAATTTTTTCCGGTTTAATACCGCCGTCGATGCCGACACCTTCGCGGGGCGCGGTCCGTTTGATCATATCCATCGCCTGGACCCGCGAGGCGGTAAAGACCAATTCACCTTTTTCGTTATGAGCGAACGTGTCCCAACGGACAAACTCGCGATCACGCTTAATGTATTTATCGGAAATCTTGCCGGAAATGGTGAGCGTTTCGCCCGGTTTGATCGGTTTTAAGTATTCGAAATCGTGTTTGTAACTGACCCCCCGCACGTTATAGGTGCGGCCCAGCAACCAGCGCGGCGGGCGCGACTGAATTTGCGGCGGCGCGACCGGCCCCCCCCATGGCGAGTCTTTCTGAAACCAGTCATGCCAATGATCGTCCAACTGGCATTGGCGCTCAATATCCGCCTCGGTCACCGTCCATTCGAAGGAACCGAGATCCTTACCGACTTCGATCTCTTCATACAGCGTGCGTTTGCCGGTTGCGTCCTCGACCATACGCACTTGGCTCGGCGTTATTTCCTTGTCACTCATGATTTTGCCTTTGCCTGATAGGCTTTGATTTGATCGTCGCTCCAACCCAACCATTCGCGCATGACGGTGTCCTTGTCCGCATCATAGAGCGGCGGCGACTCTATTTTCGGCTGATGGCCTGTTATTTTCCACGGCGGCCCGATAAACCGGATCGGTCCGTCGGCATCATGCTCAAGTTCGACAATCTGCTCGCGATGCTTGATCTGCGGGTGATCGATAGCTTCGGCATAGTCGTGGATCTGCATGAATGGGTGCTTTTCCGCCTCGAAACGCGGCCGCCATTCCTCCAACGTGCGTTCGGCAAATCGTTCGCCGACAAGCCTGTTTAATTCGGCCCGCAGCGCAAGCCGAGATTCCATCGTCTCGTATCGTTCATCTTCCGCCCATTCCGGTTTTTCCATGATCCGGCACATTGCCTGCCAACGGCTGTCGTTACTGCAATGCACGAACGCGTACTTGCCGTCCTTAGAAATACACACGTCCGACGGCACCCGGATAAAGTTTTGATTGCCCATTCGCGGCGGCACGACGCCCGCCTGCAAGGTTTCCGCCATACGCGGTCCCATGGCAAACATCATCGCGGCCTGCATGCTAATATCGATATAACGCCCCGGCCCGCCCTTCTCGATGGCGAGCAAATTCGTGACGATTGTATAAGCAGCGCACATACCGGCAGTAACATCGGCGACCGGTGCGCCAACCAATGTCGGCGGACCGTCTGAAACACCGGTGACGCTCATCAGACCCGAAACCCCTTGAATCATCGGATCGGTCGCGGGCTTTTTGCTATCCGGTCCGGTCTGCCCGTATCCGGAAATTGAACAATAAACCAGATTGGGATTGATCTTTTTAAAATCCTCCCA
>CALINB010000026.1 GCA_938045325.1 uncultured Rhodospirillales bacterium
CAACCGTCACCTATGATGGCAACGCCGTTTTGCGCGACGTTACATTATCAATAGAGCAAGGTGAACGGATTGCCCTGGTCGGCAAGAGCGGCGCCGGCAAATCAACGCTGTTGAATTTACTTTATCAACAGCAGCGCCGGCGTTCGGCTCTTGTGCCGCAAGATCTTGGGCTCGTGCGAGTGCTGTCGGTATTTCATAACGTGTTTATTGGCCGTTTAAACGGGCACAGCACGTGGTACAACATCGCGAACCTCATTCGGCCGTTTAATGCTGAAGTTGAAGCAATCAGGCAAATTCTGGCGCAATTGGTTCTTGAAGATAAATTGTTTGCAGCTGTTGATCAGCTTTCCGGCGGACAACAGCAACGCACGGCCGTTGCACGGGCCCTCTATCACGAGGGTGATATTTTTATTGGCGATGAACCTGTTTCCAATGTCGATGAACACCAATCGCGTGTTGTATTGGAAAGTATTAATGAAAAACACGAAACAGTCATTCTCGCCATGCACGATGTCGAATTAGCGATCGGTTATACGGATCGCATTATCGGCCTCGAAGGCGGGCAAATCGTTTTCGATCAACCGTCATCGTCAATTAAAGCAGCAGATCTTGAACATTTATACAAAAACGGCGGATAGCCGGCCGATTATTCCTGAATCACCGCTGGTTCGAGCTAGTTTGTTGTTCGTTCTCATCGCGCTCGCCTGCCTTAGCGTGGCCGATCTTGAAATCACAACCGTCGATCCGTGGGGCGAGATGGCCCGGGTCGGGCTCGGCATTATCACGCCGAATTTTTTCGCCACTGAACATTTGTTTGAAGCGCTCGCCAACACCGTCGCTTTTGCCATTATCGGCGTTGCGGTGGCCAACGTTATAGGATTTGGCCTTGCCTTGCTCTTCCGGTTCCGCGCCGTGCGGGTCGGTTGTGCGTTTGTGCGCGCCGTTCATGAGTTATTTTGGGGTTTAATATTTTTACAAGTTTTCGGCTTATCGACAGTAACCGGTGTGTTGGCTATCGCCATTCCATATTCCGGTATTGTTGCAAAAGTGTATTCGGAAATTCTCGAAGAGGCTGATAAAACACCCCTTAAATCATTGCCGGCGGGCACCAATTCGATTTCGACTTATTTATATGTGCGTATCCCTGATGTATGGGCACATTTTAAAACCTATTCATTTTACCGCTTGGAGTGCGGTTTGCGCTCGAGTGCGGTCCTTGGATTTGTCGGCTTGCCGACGCTCGGGTTTCATTTGGAAACCGCTTTTAAGCAAGGCCATTTTTCCGAAGTGTCCGCTTTACTCATTTTGTTTTACATCGTGATCGCGACGATCCGCCAATGGGTGCATGCGAAACTCGTGCCTGTTTATATCTTGCTTGCCCTTTGGGTTCTGCCGGGCGGCGCGCCGATTATGTGGGAAAACGCCATACGGTTTTTTACCAGTGACATCATCCCTCATCCATTGCGGGTGGCTGAAACGATCGATGCGGCTTCGTTAAGCGCATTATGGGCCTGGTTTGCTGATTTATTTACCAATCAAGCTTTGCCGGGTATTGCCAACACACTTGTGTTGACCATGATCGCGCTAGTTGGCTCCGGCATTCTCACGCTTTTATTTTTCCCGTTGATCTCGCCGTTGTTCTTTGGCCGTTTTGGCCGCACGGCAGGGCACGTTTTTCTCGTCGTCGCCCGTTCGACCCCGGAATATATTTTGGCCTATATCCTTTTGCAGTTGTGGGGTCCGTCGATGATCCCGGCCGTGATTGCGCTCGCGCTGCATAACGGTGCGATCATCGGCCACTTGATGGGCCGGTACACCGAGGAAATGGCACTGCGACCCGACCGGTCCTCAGGCTTGAATCTATACGCCTTCGAGGCCCTGCCGCGCATTTATCCGCAGTTCTTGGCATTCTTGTTTTATCGCTGGGAAGTTATTTTGCGCGAAACCGCCATCCTCGGCATACTCGGTATCGCGACCCTCGGTTTTTTTGTCGATTCGGCATTTTCCGAAATTCGCATCGATAAAGCTCTTGTTCTTATTCTGATTACCGCTTTATTAAATATCGCCGTTGATGCGTTATCCCGTTATATTCGCTCACGGTTACGCCTTCAGACCACGCCGGAAGTTAAATAGTCATGCAAGCCGACACGACACCCATCGTCAAAGATCTCGTCCTCGTCGGCGGCGGTCATTCACATGTGACAGTATTAAAGCGTTTCGGCATGAAGCCGATTCCCGGTGTGAGAATCACATTAATATGCCGGGACATACATGCCCCGTATTCGGGCATGCTGCCGGGATTCATCGCCGGCCATTACGATTTCGATGAGGCTCATATCGATCTTGCGCCCTTGGCCCGGTTTGCCAATGCGCGTTTTTATCACGACGAAGTCATCGGTATTGATCATGCGAACCGGCAAGTCCTTTGCCGCACACGTCCGCCGGTACCGTTCGATGTGATGTACATTAACATCGGCTCAGCCCCGACGACCAAACACGTTAGCGGCGCCACGGGCAATGTTGTTCCCGTGAAACCGATCGATAGCTTTGTCGATCAATGGGAAGGCCTGCGTGCGCGTGTGCTTGATCAGAAAGGTCAGGCGCAGATCGGTGTCGTCGGTGCCGGTGCCGGCGGGGTTGAATTGTTATTGGCCGTGCAATACCGGCTCGGTCAATTGCTTGAAATAAGCGGCCACGGCACAAAGGATCTCGTATTCCATCTGTTTACAGACACGCCGGAAATCCTGCCGACCCACAACGCGCATGTGCGTAAAAAATTTGAACGTGTATTGGGTGAGCGCCATGTTCATGTTCATTACAATGAAATGGTCGATCATGTTGAGCCGGGCCGGCTGACAACGGCCGGCGGCGATACATATGACTTGGATGAAATTCTATGGGTAACCAATGCGGGTGCCGCCGATTGGCCGAGCCAATGCGGACTCGATGTCGACGAAAAAGGCTTTATTAAAGTCGATGACACGCTGCAATCGATGTCGCACGAAAATATTTTTGCCGCGGGCGATATCGCTTCGGTGGTCAATCATCCGCGTCCCAAATCCGGCGTCTTTGCTGTGCGGCAAGGTAAGCCTCTGGAGCGGAATCTGCGTCGCGCCTTACTCGGCAAAATCTTAATCCCGTTTACGCCGCAATCCAAGTTCCTCAGTTTGATATCGACCGGCGACAAATACGCCGTCGCGTCGCGCTCGTTCTGGACTGTGGAGGGATATTGGGTTTGGCGTTGGAAGGATTGGATCGACCGACGTTTCATGGAAAAATACAACGACCTGCCGGAAATGAACACGGACGAAGGGCCCTCATTAGCACGCGGGTTAGCCAATGATAACGTCATCAAAGAAATCTCAGCCATTGCGATGCGTTGCGGTGGCTGTGGTTCCAAGGTCGGCGCATCTGCCTTAAGTCGTGCAATTAATACCCTTGAGCCGGTAACGCGCGATGACGTTCTTATCGGTTTGCATGCGCCTGATGATGCTGCCGTGGTTGAGGTGCCACCGGGTAAGGTTATGGTTCATACGGTTGATTCGTTCCGCACCTTTATTAACGATCCTTATGTTTTCGGCCAAGTCACGGCCAACCATGCCTTGGGCGATATCTACGCCATGGGTGGCGAGCCGCAAACGGCACTCGCCATTGCCGTCGTGCCGTTTGGTCTGGAAGATAAAGTTGTTTCAGATTTATCGCAGATGCTCGCCGGTGCTTTAGCCGTTTTTAAGGAGGCGAATACATCACTGGTCGGTGGACATACGAGTGAAGGCGATGAGCTGACCTTAGGATTTTCACTTAATGGATTGGTTGATCGCGACCGGATTATGCGAAAAGGCGGCATGCAGCCCGGCAATAAACTCATCATCACGAAACCGGTGGGCACGGGAACGCTATTTGCCGCCGACATGCGGCAAAAGGCGAAAGGCCGTTGGATCGAAGCGGCCTTGGCTTCCATGGTGCAATCTAACCTTGCCGGGGCGAAATGTTTATTCGAGCATAATGCGACGGCATGTACCGACGTGACCGGCTTCGGGTTGCTCGGCCATTTGGTCGAAATGGCGAAGCCGTCGGGTGTGGACGTGGAACTCGACCTAAACGCGGTACCGATCCTCGATGGCGCGTTGGAAATGGTTCAAGCGGGGATTTTTAGCTCGCTGCAGCCGCAAAATATTCGTTTGCGCCGGGCCGTTCGAAACGGTGAAGAGGCCGGTAAGGATCCGCGCTATCCGTTGATTTTCGATCCG
>CALINB010000027.1 GCA_938045325.1 uncultured Rhodospirillales bacterium
TTGGTCTTTCTCTTCGGCGTTACGCTCATTTTACGTCGCCGATCCGTCGGTATGCCGAGTTGCTGGTGCATAGAGCGGTGATCAAAGGTCTCGGCCTTGGCGTTGGCGCCCTAGAAAATGATCCGCGTGACTTTGCTGAAATGGGTGAACATATTTCTGCAACCGAGCGTCAGGCTGCCGCCGCCGAACGGGATGCCGTCGACCGGTTTACCGCCGCATTTCTCGCCGACCGCATCGGCGCACAATTTTTGGCCCGCATCGGCGGCGTGACCCGTTTTGGCTTATTCGTCACCCTTGCCGAGACAAACGCCGACGCTTTGGTGCCCATCGCCAGTCTGCCCGATGATTATTATGTTCATGATGAAGACCACCATCTTTTACGCGGACGCCACAGCGGTCGAATGTACAAACTTGGCGATTCCATCGACGTAACGCTGATCGAAGCCGATCCTTTAACCGGAAGTTTACTGTGTCACGTTATGGATAGTGGTAAAGCGCCCAAAGAACGACGCAAATCAAAGAAAAAACGCGCGGCACACCGAAAGGGGCGGAAAAAAAACAAAACAAAACGGCAACCATGATTCCTATGGTGACGCCGATAAGAAAATCGAAGACAATAGCGAAATGATCCGATTAAAAAACACAAAAACATCATTCGGGATAAGCCGCACATTCGCTGCGGCAATTTTGCTTGGATTTTTATCGTCTTGCTCGACCCAACCGGATGTTGCACCAACATCCGAGACTTTGATTCATGAGCCGGCCACTATTAATTTATTTGCCAAGGGCTACCGGCAAATTGCCGATAAATACATTGAGGCCATACCGGTACGCCAATTGGCCCTGGAGGGCATCAAGGGGCTAAGTTCAATCGATCCCGAAATTGTCATTTCAAAAAACCGCACACAACTCACGCTTTCAGCTAACGATCAACCCGTAAAAAATTTTAATACGCCAAATTCTGAAGATGAAATGGCCTGGGCAACACTTACCAATGCCGTTTGGCACGAGGCGAGAAAATATTCTTCTTCGATTCATGACGCCCCTGCCGAACAAATATATGAGGCTATATTCGATGGTACACTTTCGACCTTGGATGGTTTTTCGCGTTACGCCGGCAAAAAACAAGCACGGCGAAACCGGAACCGCCGGGATGGCTTTGGCGGCATCGGTATACGCTTCCATTACCGGCGCGGGTTAATTCATGTCGTTCGCGTGCTTAAAAACACACCGGCTGATACCGCCGGATTAAAGAAAGGCGATATCATCACCCATGTCGGCGATGTCCCACTCAAAGGTTTAAAATCCCGTGATATCATCGCGCAGCTTCACGGCCCGATAAAAAGTCTTGTCAATATTACCGTTCAACGGACAGGGCGGCATAGGCCGCTGCACTTTACCTTGGAGCGTTCACTGATCGTACCGAATACGGTAAAATCGCGCATCAAAAATGGCCTGATCATTGTCCGTATTCGCGGTTTTAATCAAAAAACATCCGAACGCACAGCCCAACGAATTCTATCGGCACGCAAAACGATGGGAAGTCGAATGAAAGGTGTCGTTCTGGACCTTCGTGGTAATCCGGGCGGCCTGCTCAAACAGGCCATCAAGGTCGCGGATTTGTTTCTGAAAAAATCCAGCATAGTTTCGACACGCGGCCGCCATCCGGACAGTTACCAATATTACGAGGCGAATTTCGAAGACATAATAAATGGGCTTCCGTTAGCGGTATTGATCGATGGCAAGTCGGCATCAGCTGCCGAAGTTTTAGCTGCAGCGCTGCAGGATTCAGGCCGGGCCGTTATTATTGGCACCACCTCGTATGGCAAAGGCACCGTGCAATCCGTGATCCGCCTGCCGAATGACGGCGAAATTACGCTGACATGGTCCCGGCTGCATTCACCCGCCGGATACATTTTTCATAATCTCGGCATTTTTCCATCAATTTGCACCAGCGGCCAAAATAACAAGCCAGCCCAGGTGATACGGACCGCGCTGGATCAACATGCAAAAGTCTTGTCGACCTATCAGGCGTGGTGGCAAAGCAACAAGATAACAAATGATAAGCGAAACAGCCTCCGGGAAACTTGTCCGCCTGAACGGCGGAAAAGCAATCTTGAGGTCGACATCGCGACTGCATTGCTTGCCGACAAGTTGCTTTATGCCAGGGCGATGATGGACGTCCCGGAAATGGCGCACCGGCCATACCGCGAATTATCGTTACAGCCTTCAACGCCTTGATTTTATCACAGAAATTCGTTCTCTCTTGACATCGGCGGGATGGATTGTATGTTTCGCGCCCGTAGAGACGCCCGCAGTGAATTAACCCCCCGGGAGCTGAGAAGGCCATGGCCAAGTCGAGCACAGTTTTGATCAAACTCGTCAGCAGCGCTGACACGGGATTTTATTATGTGACGAAGAAAAACCCTCGCACATCGACAGAGAAACTTGAGCTGAAAAAGTACGATCCCGTCGCGCGCAAACACGTGTTATTCAAAGAAGCCAAAATCAAATAACGGCTGATTTCCGGCGATTTTCTGAAAAAGAAAAAGCCGCCAAACGATTTCTGACGGCTCAAAGTCTAGGATCAAAAAGGGACTGTTTCCAGTCACGAGGGACTATGCCTGAAGCCCCCTGCATCCACAGTGACGGACGTCACTCATCCGGCTTTTCCGCATAAAATATCTCTAATTATTTGAAATTAAACGATTCTTTTTAGGAGGTGAATCGCTGAGATGCGGCCAAGGATATTCGCGCGGCCGGCTTTTCGCCTTGAACCTGATCCACCATATTTTGCAGCCGCTCAACATCATGAATCACTAGGTGGTCCTTCCGCCGCTCCAAAATACCTTGCCGTACCAAGTCATTGAGAACCCGGGCTACGGTTTCACGGGTCGTACTCACGCGGCTGGCTAAATCGCTGTGAACAGGGATCGGCTTAATGACGGCCTCATTGTCATCATTCACATTTGCCACAGCTTGACGCAAAAGTTCGGCGTGAACCCGGTTATTCGCACCCAGGGTGCTCAAATCCATAATCCGGTCCGTTGATCGGCGAATAATTTTTGCCATTTGTCGCATCACTGCCATGGATATCGCGGGATACCGTTCCAGGGCCGCCAGGAATACCTTTTGCGGTATAGAAACGATCACACAGTCAGCCAAGGCCATGACACTGGCAGAACGGGGTTCGCCGTCGATCGCGGCAAGCTCGCCGAAGTGACCGCCTTGAATCACATCATCGAGGGCGATTTCCCGGCCCGACAGGGAATAATTCACAATTCGGACGCTGCCGCGCACGACAAAAAATACATCCGTGGTTTTACTT
>CALINB010000028.1 GCA_938045325.1 uncultured Rhodospirillales bacterium
GCGTGTCGTAAGCCTTATAGAGACTGCAAAAACCTGTGTTGCCGCCGGTTTCGGGTACTTCGATCCCATAAAGGAAACAGCCCGTGGGCGGTTTTTCGAGAAACGTGAGGTCCGCATGCCATACGGCTTCGCCATTGCCGAGTGAACCGGTGCGGCTGCCGTCTTCACGGGTGACGTTGGAAATACAAGTTAGCAGTGGATATTCGGGAATCCACGGTTGGCCGATCCGGCTGCGCGCCGGTAATTCCAATTCGCCGAAACGGCCGGCGAATTCCAGGAGATCCGGATCGCCAAGTTGTTGATTGCGGATAAACAGGACGGAATGATCAAACCAGGCTTGTTCGATTTTCTTAAATGCCGCTTCTTCGATGGCGCGCAGATCGTCGACCCTAACCTCGGCACCGAGAGCCGCTCCGGTAGGAATGATTTCAACGTGTGATTTAGCGCGAATTGCAGTCATATGAATATGCCTCGTTTTATGCCGCGATGGGGCGGGGGCCCTTGATTTGCGTACGCAGCATCACCCTGCGTTTGGTGTCCTTGAACGGATTGCGGTGGTGCATCACGGCGAAGTTGTCCCAAATCAGCATATCACCGGGTTCCCAGGCATGATGCCAACTGAACTTTTCTTGTGTGGCGTGGGCCCAAATCTCATCGAGAATTTTTTCGCTTTCATCAAGCTCGTAATCATGAATATAGGCATAAGGTCGGCGGCCGATCAGCAAAGCTGCCCGGCCGGTTTCCGGATGCTTGATGATCATCGGGTGACGTGCGCCCGGCGTGTCGCGCGGATCGGTTTGCTCTTCCCAGTTCGGCGTCGCCCAACCTGCCGCGTTATGTACGTGGTCATGCAGCTGCACCTTACCCTCGATTTTTTGGCGAAGTTCGGCCGGCATGGTTTCAATGGCTTCATGCATACTGAGAAAGCCCGTTTCACCGCCTTCATCGGGAACTTCACAAGAATAAAGAATGCTCGCGCGCGGTATCTCATCAAGATAGGTCATGTCCGAATGCCAGTAGGCCTCGCCGTTGCCGAGCGCCCCTAAAACCTCGCCGTCCTCGGATTTAAGATCGGTGATCCGGATAAATTGAGGAAATTGCGGCATCCACGGATCGTGATCGATGCGGGTTTTCCGCGGCATATCGATCTCGCCAAACCGCTCGCTGAATTTCAGAATGTCCGGGCATTCAAGTTCTTGCTCGCGAATGAGCATGAGGCCGCCATGATCGAGCCAGGCTTGGTAAATAGTCTTAAAGGTCTCGTCATCCATGTTTTTGATGTCGACGCCGCGCGCTTCGACACCTAGGCTGTCCTTGAGTGGTACGAATTCAACTTTTGCCTTTGCCATGGATATTCTCGCCTTGAAAAATCATTGACCTTAAACTGAAACCGGTTCGTTATTTTAGCGCAAAATTCTAGGGGCGGGAAAGAGCCTGAAAATGCGAGAAACAAGAGGTTTTAATATATGACATCCGATTTGTTCGATTTGACCGGTAAAGTCGCCATCGTGACCGGTTCTAGCCGGGGTATTGGCTTCGCCATGGCGCAGGCGCTGGCGGAACACGGCGCAAAAGTCGTGATTTCCAGCCGAAAAGAGGATGCCTGTACCGAGGCGGCAAAACAAATCTGTGACGCCGGCGGCGAGGCTATCGGTATTCCTTGTAATATCGTTGAAAATGATGATCTCGATAATCTCGTGCAAAAAACCAAGGACGCTTTCGGTAAAGTCGATATCCTGGTTTGCAATGCGGGCATTAGTCCTTTTTTTGGCCCGGCAACGGAACTGCCGGACGATAAGTTCGATCTGATCATGCGCGCCAATGTGCGCGCCAATATTCATCTGGCAAAACTTGTTATTCCTGAAATGAAAGAACGCAAAGACGGCGTCATTATTATTATTTCATCGGTCGCCGTTAAAAAAGGGAACAACACCACGGCATATTCGATTTCCAAGGCCGCTGTTGATCAGTTGGTGCGCAATTTGGCCGTCGAAAACAGTCCGGACAACATCCGCGTCAACGCTATCGCGCCGGGCCTGATTAAGACCCATTTTTCCCGGGTTTTATGGGAAAATGAGGAGGCTCTCAACAAACGCCTCAGCAAAGTTCCCATGCGCCGGATCGGCGAGCCAGAGGATATCGCCGGCGTCGCTGTCATGCTGGCCTCGAAAGCGGGGAACTGGATCACGGGTCAAACATTTTTCGTCGATGGCGGCGATACGATCGATATTTAAAAAAAGAAATTCTTCCGGGAGGATTGAATGACCGAGCCAACCATCTACAAACATAACAAAATGGAACGTGTCTATTTTTCGATGCCGTTCGTCGATGCCGTGATGGAAGAAGTCGAACGCCTCGAAGCCAAGCGGGTATTTTTGTTTTGCAGTGGCACATTGTTGCGTGAAACAGACACCATCAATTCGCTGATGTCGGCTCTTGGTGATCGCTACATCGGTCACTTCGATAAAAGCCAGCCGCACACGCCACGCGATTCCGTGATTGAAGCGATCGATGCGGTTAAACAAGCCGGTGAATGTGACCTGATGGTCGCCGTCGGCGGTGGCGCTGCCGTCGATACGGCTAAAATGACGAGCCTTTGTCTCGCGAACGATGTGAATACCATGGAGGACATGGACGCGTTGCGCGATACGGTTGATGATGCCGGAAAGCGTCATAGCCCGAAGAAAAAACCGCCGAAAGCCCGCATGATTGCCGTCGCCACAACCTTATCGGGTGGTGAAATCGGCCAAAACATCGGCTGCACCGATCCGGTGCGCAACGTGAAAGAGGGGTATGGCCATCCTTTATTAATGCCCATCGCGGTCGTCTACGACCCGGCTTTGACGTTGCATACACCTGAGCGGTTGTGGCTTGCGTCGGGTGTGAAAGCTCTGGATCATGCCGTTGAATCCATTTGTGCCAAGAAGCCCGATCCAGTGTGTACGCTGATGTCTCTGACGGCGGTGCGCTTGCTCGCACAAAACCTGCCGAAAAGCAAAGACGAGCCGGATGATCTCGAAGCCCGGCATGGGTGTCTGTTCGCATCCTGGTCAACCCGAAGCTCGCGTTCGTTGAGCAACGTCATTTTCGGCGCCAGTCATGGT
>CALINB010000029.1 GCA_938045325.1 uncultured Rhodospirillales bacterium
CCGCCGGCTTCGACGATATCTCTGATTAAGCCCTCTTTTTCAGCGCGCAAATAAATATCACGCGAAGCCGGTGTCACTACCAGCCGGACGCCCTGGGCAATTTTTTTGCCTCGAACGATTTCCGCGACTTGGCGCACATCGTCAAAACGGCCATTCGTGCACGTGCCGACCAAGGCAACGTTGATTTTCTGTTTTGTCATATCCGGTACCGGCACGACATCATCGATTAAATGCTTGCGAGCAATCTGCGGCGTTAAATTAGCCGTGTCGATTTCAATCGAATTAAAATAATTTGCATCTTCATCTGCCGTAACCGGATTCGGTGCAGCCGCACCATGGGCTTTCAACCAAGAGGTCGTTTTGTCATCGGCTTCCAAGATAGCCGCTTTCGCGCCTAATTCCGCAGCATGGTTAGATAATGTCATGCGGTCATCAATTTCCATGGAAGAAACGCCCGAGCCTTTGTATTCAATGGCTTTATAATTCAACCCTTCGGCGCCAAATTTACCCAGCATATAAAGGGTAACATCTTTGGCCCACACACCAGGTTGCAAAGCGCCGTTCAGCATCACTTTGATAGTTTCGGGTACTCTGAACCAATTTTTGCCGGTCGCCATGATGACGGATAGATCTGTTCCCTCGACACCCGTTGCAAACGCATTAAATGCACCGTAAGTCGTTGAATGCGTATCGGTGCCGCAAACCATGGCACCACACGTGACGTAACCATTTTCAGGCATCAATTGGTGGCAAATACCGCTGCCGACATCGAACAAGCGGGCACCATGCTTCTCGGCAAAAGCCCGCATGGCAACATGGGTGTTGGCCGCTTCGGCATTCGGCGGCGGCGAGAAATGGTCGATAACTAAAGCCGTGTTTTTTGCAAACGGCAGTGAATCCACACCCAATCTCTCGACGGCACTAAAGGCACCATCCGCCCGTGCATCATGAATCATGGTCGAATCGACCTTGGCGACGACAACTTCGCCTGCTTTAGCAGGTGTCCCCGCATCTGTGTGACTGCCGAGAATTTTTTCGGCGATAGTATGTCCCATGAGTCCTCCTCGATGGCTTAATATTGAATTTGGTTGGATGCCAAATATAAGGCTTTCGACGCAGTTTACCCGCTTAGCAGCGGTCAGCGCAAACCGCTTTTCAAGCTAAATAGGCTAACCGGGAACAAATTGATCGACTTCCTCATCGGTCGGAAAGCGCCCGAGTGCTTTCTTTGAAAAAACAAGGTTGTTATCAATGGTAATTTCGAAAACGCCGCCGGACCCCCGAACAAGCTTAATATTTACCTGCGCTTTCTTTTCTAGCCGTTCCCTCACACGGAGAGCCCGCGGTTCATAGTTTCAAGCTCCGCAATATTCAATAATGATATCCATTATCGAACGGCCTTTCTTCGCGGGCGATGACGCGGCTCGTTGCTTTCCGCAACATCTTCGATTTGTTTACCTAGCTTTTCCATGGCTTCATGCAAATGCCCGATCATGAGTTGTGTTTTATCTTGGGATTCTTGGAGTTGTTTATTCTCAGTGTCGAGAGATTTTATGGCTTTTCTGAGTGCATCAAACTCTGACTCTGCAACGATAATTCAATCACGCAAGGGATTAATTTGGGTCTGTACCATATCATTAAATTGCTTTTCAATTTTAGATAATGCCGACCCGGCCAGGGCAAGCGCACCTAGGGCAGCAAATAGCGCCAATCCACCTAACAACTCACCGACCAAGAGTTTGCCCTCCCATATTAACGGGATATGTTCTGTGAAAGATCATACCCCAAATAATCTATCAGCTAAGATGCTGCTTGAAAAATGCCGCGGTCCTTTCGCCCGACGTTTTCGTTGCAGCCTCGCTATAATGCTTGCCGCCGGCCCGAACAAATGCATGCCCTTCACCTTCGTAAACGTGTGACGTAACAAGATCATTGTTTTTCAAGGCATCAATAACTTGGTCTTGCGCTTCCTGCGGCACGAATTCATCTTCACGTGCGATATGAAGCATCAGCGGCGACTGGATCGTTTCATCGAGATGTTCCTGCAAATATACGCCATAATAACTCACGGCAGCATCCACTTTCGTGCGCGTCGTTGTTAAGTAAGCTAGGCGCCCGCCAAGACAATAACCGACAGCCCCAACCTTGCCCGAACACCCTTCAGACGTTCGCAGTAATTCTATCGTTGAGTCCAAATCTTTAACGCCGAGATCTAAATCAAACCCTTGAAATAATTCGAACGCACGAGCCCACTCTTCCTCGCTTTGATCGGTGATTTGAATGCCGGGCTCTTGACGCCAAAATAGATCGGGACAAAGCGCAACATAGCCTTGGGCAGCAAACTGATCCGTCAGATCCCGCATGACTTTGTTGACACCAAAAATTTCCTGAATAACGACTAAGCCGGGGCCTTTACCGGACGGCGGCGATGATAAATAACCCATAAACTCTCCGCCATCGTGCGCCTTTATCGTGATTTCCTTCCCGCTCATATCCTTGCCCCTCCTCGATCGGCATTATGGATGCATCCAATTTCACTCAATTAAGCAAAATCCCGGCATACAGACAA
>CALINB010000030.1 GCA_938045325.1 uncultured Rhodospirillales bacterium
CGTTTTTAATCTCAGCTTTTTCTTTAAATAAGCCGCCGTGCCAGATGGGATTTCTTTCCGGGTCGCCATGGGATTCCGCAATAAATCCTGCACGCGGGAATGCCGATACGATATGGCCGTGCATTTCCGGGGCTTGGTGAGGGGCGATGTATAGCCCGTTTTGTTCAGCCATGTGCGCGATGCGGAGGTGTTCGGTAATGCCGGAATGACGGGTTGAATCGATCTGAATAAATTGGATGCCGCCGTTTTCGATAAAATCCCGTGCTGTAAACCGGTCATATAAGCGCTCGCCATGAGCGATCGGGATGGTTGTCGCTTCGGCGAGCCTGGCAAAGTCAGCAGGCTGTAAATACCAATGCAACGGCTCTTCCAGCCATGTAAGCTCAAAGGGCTCAACAGCCTTTGCGAATGCGATGCATTGGTTCACATCGTAACAGGCATTCATGTCGAGCATGAACATGGCATCGCCAATCGCTTCACGTGAAGCCCCAACACGCGCGACCTCTTCTTCCATCGTGTGATGCCCGACCTTTAGTTTTACGGCCGTATAGCCTTTATCGATAAATGCGGCCATTTCATCGGCGCAGGCCGTAAGTGGCGCTCCTTTTTTTAGGTACCCGCCCGTTGCATAGACAGGAATTTTTGTCGCTTCGCCACCGAGTAATCGAAAGACAGGCATGCCGGCGGCTTTGCCTTTAATATCCCAAAGGGCATTATCAATGCCGCCGATTGCGGCTGTGATTTGCGGCCGGTCCAGCCGGGCCAGGGGCGGGGGGAGGCCGTCATTGGCCTCCGCGCCATAAGGGCGAGGCGAGGTTAGGGAGAACAGCTTATCCCAAATAATGGTCGAAGATCGGGCATCCATGCCTTTGATGATTTCAGCGAACTGTTGGACATAATCGTAAACGGTTTTCAGTTTCGGTCCGGTAACTTGGCCGACGCCACGAATTCTATCATCGGTTTCGATGTCGACGAGTAAGCATGAAACATCGGAATGGGATTCTTGTGCTGTCCACGTTTTCACTTTAAGCGGCACACTAATGATGTGTGCTTGAACATTTTTAATTTTCATTTGCTTGTCCTTAAATGACTGTGCAGCTTAATCCATCGGTGCCTTAATACATTGGTGAAAGGCCACCATCGACGTTAATGGCGCAGCCCGTGATATAGGACGCTTGATCGGATGCCAAAAAGCAAGCCATGTTGGCATACTCTTCTGTTGTTCCCATGCGTCCCATAGGAACGGCTTTGCCGGCTTCGGCGACGAACTCTTCAAATGTAATATTGGGTTTTGCCTTATCGTAGCGTCGGGCAATTTGATCGGTCACGATGATGCCGGTGCAAAGCGCGTTGACCGTAATATTATGTTTGGCGACTTCGCCGGACAGTACTTTCGTCATGGCGAGGCCGGTCGCCCGGGTGACAGCCGTCGGTGCGCCGCCGGGTTGGGGGGCTTTGGCGCGGCTATTGAGGATGTTGATCACGCGGCCCCAATTACGCTCGATCATGCTGGGGATCGACAGGCGGATGAGCCGGATCGCGGCGTAAACTTTAAGTTCAAAATCGAATGCCCATTCTTCATCGGTAATTTCCCAGAACGTGCCTCGGGCAGAAGCACCGGCATTATTGACAAGAATATCGATAGGGCCGAGATCGCCGGTAACATCAGCATGCATTTTTTCCAATGCGCCTTTGTCGCTGACATCACAGGCGTACCCTTTGACAGTAGCCGAGGTTGCACCTGAAATTTCATCGCAGGCTTCGTTTAAAACTTCCTCTCGGCGTGCGACGATGGCCACATTTGCACCGGACTTGGCAAATTCCAAGGCCATACCTTTACCCAGACCTCGGCTGCCGCCCGTGATTAACGCCGTTTTTCCATCCAATCGAATATCCATGATTGTCTCCCCGGTATTATGAAATCAGAAATTTATTTGTTGTACCCATTTAGAATGGCCAAGAATAGACCGCCTTGGGAATAAAGCGTAGCATGGCAACAAAATTTATTGAGGAGGAAAGTTATGGCCAACGAGATCAGTATTTTAAGCGGTGGCGCCATCAAACGCGGTATTGCCGATGTTGCCGAAGCTTTTACGAAGGAAACCGGCTGTAAGGTCAACATCACATTTGCGACTGCGCCCGCAATGCGTGAGAAAGTTGAAAAGGGAGAAGCCGGTGCCGATGTGATTTGTGCGCCCGTGCCGTCCATGGCGACATTTGAGGAAAACAGCCACGTTGTTAAAGGCACCCCGGTTGTTGCCGGCAGCGTGATGGCTGGTGTGGTCGTGAAAGATGGCGCCAAGGAACCGGATCTTTCTTCAGCCGATTCGCTTAAGCAAAACATTCTCGATGCCGATGGGCTTGTCTATAACAAAGCCTCCAGCGGCATTTACATCGAGAAAATGATGGAACGCCTTGGAATCGCCGAGCAGGTTCTCGATAAAACGACGCGGACACCGACCGGTGGCGGCGTGATGGAACACCTCATCGAAAGTTCTTCCAATAATGAAATCGGCTTCGCCCAAATCACGGAGATCATGGTGTTCAAAGGACGGGGTACACACGTGGTCGGCCCCTTGCCGAAGGAGCTTGAAAATTTAACCACCTATGCTTCTGGTGTGCTGAGCGATGCCGCCGAACCGGAATTGGCAAAGCAATTTGTCGCTTTTGTGACAACCGACACGGCTAAAGCTGCGTTCGAGGCGACCGGTGTGACGCCGCCGAAGTAATTCAAGTCAACTAACCGGTGTATTCCAGAATATCGAAACCGGTATAGCGGTCGACGATATAGATCAGATTGCGATCGTCTATGTCTGAATCGTTTGTTTGCGGCGCCGGATGCCCGTTAACAGGTTCCGGCACGAAAGAGCCGACTTCACGCGGCGCGAACGGGTCGGCGATATCGACGATGCGCAGACCGCCGCTAAACCAGGCGCAATAAACCAGCGTGCCGTCATTTTTTTCCTGGAATTGGTGAGCCCCAAACCTTGCGCCTGTTGCTTGGCTCCAGGGCGAGTCCATTTCACTGACCTGAAAGACAGAAAGCGCTTGGATGTTCGATAAATCTGTAATGTCGAACACCCACATGGGGGCGTGTGGCCGGCCTCTGCGGGCTTCGCGCTCGGCGGCATTGTAGAATTGGTCTTCTTCGTCGATCACGACGGCAATTTTACGTCCGTCGATTTCTTTTTCGATCGGCATGATCGTATGTGTCGGTTCCGGGAAGGGCGGATGGTAAGTGTGGCTGCCGATGGTTTTAGGGTTTGAGATATCGGATACATCGATAATGCGGAAGCCTGCCTGCCAGCAGCCCGCATAAAGGGTGTCGCCAAACCGCAGAGCGTGATGCAACCGGTGTTGACGGCCGGTCCAGGTTGGTTGTTCGCCGCCGGCTAAATGCTGGCCTTCCATCCACCATCGCGAGACTTCTTCAGGCTTTTCCGGATTACGAATATCGTAAATAACAAGAATGTTGCCGACATACCCATCCATTTCCGTCGAGATGTAGGCGTAGTTTTCATCCATGTCGTAGCGGTGCACACCGATACCGCCGGTTTTTTGATGAACGAGTTCTTTTGGATTGGCCTTGTCGGCGACATTGTAAATTTTAAAGCCGCCGTTCGTGTATTTGTGCTTTTCCGCTTCGATGAGCTTGGGCACGTCGCTCTCTTCAACGCCAAGTTTTTCGGCAAGCTCGGCGTGTGTCGGTTTGCGTCCAAGAGTTTCTTCGAGGCGCGCGCGCATCGGCGGTAGTTGTTCGGCCTTGCGGCCAAGACCGGA
>CALINB010000031.1 GCA_938045325.1 uncultured Rhodospirillales bacterium
CTCTCAACATTGCTGCCGGTGTTCAAATCAAGTTCGATCTGACGCAGCAGATTCAAAATATCCTCATCCGAATAACGCTTCCGAGCCATAGCCAAACCAGAAACTAAACAACTTCTGGCACAGTTTTAAGGGGCAAGGACAATGTCGTCAGCAGCCAATTAGAAAACTCTGAACCACTAACCTGGAAGATTGCGTTTACAACCGTCAGATCGATGTTTAGCCGCGACCTCGGCTGGATGGCGCTTGTTACAGGGTTTTCCCTATTTATCTGGCTGGACATTACCGCCCTGTTGTCCTTTGGATTCATGGGATTTCAATTTTTTAGCTTCAGCGAACTCCTCGACACGATCTTGACCACGCCCATCGGCTGGCTCTTTTTGATCGTCGGTAACACGGTTGGCGCCTTGATTGCCTTTTGCGTGTTTTCCTACTTGGTGATTTCCATACCGATGCTATTTCACCGTGATATCGACTTTATTACGGCTATGATCACCAGCGTACGCTTTGTGAAAGAAAATTTTCGGGTCATGGCGGTCTGGTGCTTTACCATCGCTGCACTAACAGCAATTTCTTTATTATCCGGATTAATCGGTCTCCTCGTGGCATTTCCGGTATTAGGCCATGCAACCTGGCATCTTTACCGGCGGGCCGTCTCGACCGGATAAACTTTTTATAAAATGATGCGGCCCACAGCTAAGGGGGATAAGGCAGCCTATTCTTTGCGCTTGCGCTGCTCGAAGGCGCCAGGGCCGCCGTCGATGGGCTCAAGCGGTGCTGTCAACGACACACCGGGGGTGCGCGTCCCCTGAGGGCGGCCGTGTTCGTCATAGCCCCGAAGATTTTCATAAACCGGCGGCAGTGCCGGGCCGTCCGGGCAGGCCAGTTGCAGGCGCAGCAAATGACGCCGTTTAGCCGGCTCATCATAATCCTCATAGGCCGTGCGGCCATGCAGAATGAAATGATTGCAGAGGAATTGAATGTCGCCGGGCCTGAAATCCATATCCAAATGATACGCCGGATCAGCCGCCAGCGATTCAAGCAAATCCATCGCTTCTTCAAGCTCTGGTGAAATCGGCGGCAGCTCGGTAAACCGCGTTGCCTTTTGGACCGTGCTCCGCACATAAGTGGTGAACAGCCGACCCCGAAACGGATTGAAGGCGGGGATGCAATACCATGGGCCTTGCCCCACAGGCACTTCCTCGCGCCGGTCGCGGTAGATCGGCCCCATCAGCAAGCGCACCAGATCGGGCCGCCGTTTCAACATCTCGTTATAGATGGTTGCCGAACTAACAATACGGCTGGCTCCGCCCTTTTTTGCATGACGCACGCAAAGCAGGCCGACGATATCCGTTGAATCGGTATGGAAATTCAGTTTCACATTAGACTGATAGCCGCGGCCCGTGGTTTTCGTGTAATCGACCCCGATATCGCAAATATGACCAATCGCATGGCCCTTGGCGTTCTGCGGAACGGCCCTGCCGAGATGGGCGCCGATACCAAAATATCCAATGGCGCGCTGCAAGGCCGTCAACTCATCGACAGGAAAACCCCGAAGTAAGATGAATCCGCGGCCTTCGAATAAATCTTTCTTGGTCGAGGCGAATAGATCTTCCCAACCCGGCAGCGGGAAATTCGCCGCCGTCAAATCGAGCGGCCCGAGACCGGCCTTCTCAGCACTCTCGATGGCATCACGCAGCACCGCGATTTGTTTCTCACTGAACGGCATTTGCCATTCTTGCGCGCGCTGTTTCATCGCCGGTCCATACCACGCACCCTCACCTGCGAACGGCTCAAGCGGCAGATCGTCGGCCACAGGTGGCACGGGAATCGAAAAAAAATCAGGTGTTGGATGCATTCGTTGCTTTCAAATCAGAAGTTGGCCTTACGCACTCTCTAGGACGGGGGAATCCTCACCAATTTGCGTACGGTGCATGACCCGGCGTTGGTTAGGGTCCAAAGCATCACGACGGTGCATGACGCAACGATTATCCCAAATAATCACATCACCAACTAACCATTGCTGGTACCACGTAAATTCTTCCCGGGTAGCCTGATCCCATAACTCATCAAGCAAAGCTTGGCTTTCCGCCCAGGGCAAATCAACGATATGCGCGTTTCGGCGCCTGCCTAGAAACAGCGCCTCGCGTTTGGTGCCGGGATGAATGCGCACGAGAGGATGCACGGCACCCGGAATACTGTCCGGATCGGTATAGGCTTCTTCAAATCCTTTTCGAAGCTGGCCGACACTGTTGCGGCTCGCATCGTGCTTGCAGCGTAAGCCACGGATTTTTCGTTTTAACTTACCTGGCAGTGCATCATAGGCATCATACATATTGCAAAAACCGGTATCCCCACCGCTGGAAGGGACCTCGATCGCCCAAAGCAAACTCGCCTTGGGCGGCAAATCGACAAAAGACATATCCGTATGCCAGAGGCTTTCGTAACTACCAAGACTTCCCCGCGCCCCTCCATCATCCACAACGTTAGAGATGACGGTCAGTTCCGGGTGCTCAGGAATCCAAAACTGTTTTGCACCATCGACCGGCGCGAGATCGAGGTTGCCGAAACGACGGCTAAAAGCGATGAATTGCTCATCGGTAAGCGCTTGTCCGCGAATACGCAAAACCAAATGATCGTGCCACGCTTTATGAATGCGATCGAAAGTATCGTTATCAAGCGGCACGGATAAATCGACCCCCTGAATATCCGCACCCAATGCAGCGCCTGACGGCATGACCTCGAAAGCACTCATTCTATTATCTGCCCCTATAAAGCGGTCCATGTCCTTGGGACAAAACCGTTTATGACACCGATGACCCTCAGCCCAATGAACTGTGTATCCATTATAGCTATTCTTTCACAGAATTACCGATGAAACATATCTTCCCGGGGACATTCAAAAAAATCCGGCATGAAGCTAGGTAAAAAAAACCTTCCCTCCGGGGGATCTTCACTGTGCTCCGCAAACAAAAAGGCCTGGATAGACCCAGGCCTTTTTATGCTGCACATCAGCTTGTTGGTTGCGGGGGCACGAAACCAACCATTTCGTAAAATGGTTTCAACATTTATCACTGTGTCCAAATGAGTTGTTGCAATAGCTTGCAACCAGCTTTTTAGAATTTTTAGCGCTCTAAGACTTTTGTAATATTTCTAATGGTTTGCTAGGTGACGAAGGTTATCAACCTCAATCGGCCTCCATCAAGTATAGGGCCGCTAAGTCT
>CALINB010000032.1 GCA_938045325.1 uncultured Rhodospirillales bacterium
TCGGCTTGATTCCCTGGACACCGCCGGAATTTTTGATGATCGGCGTTTGGCCTCTCATCATGGGCGGTTCAATGTATCTGCAGCAATTGCTGAACCCGCAACCGGCAGACCCCATTCAGGCGAAAATCTTCATGTTCCTGCCGCTCGTCTTTACTATCCTATTGGCGACATTCCCGGCAGGGCTGGTGATTTATTGGGCAGTCAATAATATTCTGTCCATTGCCCAACAGTGGGTGATCATGAAACGTATGGGCGTCAGCGTTAACAGCTGACCGAAATTCTCACACGCCAACGCCAACCGGGGATCGATCGATGAGCGAGTCAGATCCAAACGAAACTGTGCTTGAGTCCGCGCGCAAAATGTTTGCCGGCGAATGCACGTTTTTGCGCGGGGTGACGAAAATTCCGGATTTTCCGGATTTCCATTTACCCGAGGTCGCTTTCGCCGGGCGCTCCAACGTCGGCAAGTCTTCGTTATTGAATGCGCTGACCAACCGGAAGACCCTGGCCCGAACATCGAACACACCGGGCCGGACCCGCGAAATTAATTTTTTCGACCTCAACGGCAAATTGATGCTCGTCGATCTGCCGGGCTACGGCTATGCCCGCGCCTCCAAGCAGCTCGTTCGCCAATGGACCGGGTTGGTTTACGACTATCTCAAGGGCCGCAGCGTGTTGCGCCGGACCATTTTACTGATCGATGCTCGTCACGGGATCAAGGATTCCGATCTCAAGGTGATGGGGCTTCTCGATACCGCCGGTGTCTCGTATCAGGCCGTTTTAACGAAAACCGATAAGATCACGGCGGCGAAGCTTGATAACGTCCTCGCCAAGACCACGGAAACCTTGCGGGCGCATACCGCCGCCCATCCGAATATCCTGCCGACCAGCTCGAAATCCGGTGCCGGAATCCCCGAGTTGCGGGCCGCTTTGGCGGCACTGGCGGAATAGATCAAACTGCAGTAAGTTCCCCCCGCAACGAGACAGAACAAGTTAAAGACATACAAATGGCGAGTGATAAAAACAAATTAACCGACGACTTTATTGCCAAGGCGAAAACCCTGTCCGAGGCCCTGCCCTACATGCGCCGTTACGCCGGCGAGACGTTCGTCATTAAATACGGCGGCCATGCCATGGGCGATGCCGAACTCGCCAAACTGTTTGCGAGCGACATCGTGCTGTTACGCCAGGTCGGTATGAACCCGGTCGTCGTACACGGCGGCGGCCCGCAAATCGGCGAAATGTTGGAGCGGCTTAAAATCAAAAGCGAGTTTATCGACGGGCTTCGGGTCACCGACAAGGAAACCGTCGAGGTCGTCGAAATGGTTTTGGTCGGCTCGATTAACAAGGAAGTCGTAACCGCCATCAACGATGCCGGTGGTTCCGCCGTCGGCCTGTCGGGTAAAGACGGCAATCTCATAGTCGCCGAGAAATTACGGCGCACCAAACGGGATCCGGATTCCAATATCGAACGCATTCTCGATTTGGGGTTGGTCGGCGAGCCGAAAGAAGTTTCACCGGATATTTTGGACATGTTCGATGAATCCGATATTACGCCGGTGATCGCGCCCATTGGGGTGAGCAAGAACGGCGAAACACTGAACATCAACGCCGATACCGCCGCCGGTGCGATTGGCGCGGCGTTGGCGGCAAAGCGGCTTCTCATGCTGACCGACGTCGAAGGCGTCCTCGATCCAGACGGCAAACTAATCGAAAGCCTAACCGTGACCGAAGCGCGCAAATGCATCAAGAACGGCACCATCACGGGCGGCATGATCCCGAAAGTAGAAACCTGCATCATGGCCATTGAAAACGATGTCGAGGGTGCGGTGATTTTGGACGGCCGGGTGCCGCACGCGATCCTGCTCGAAATATTTACCGAGCACGGCGCCGGCACGTTGATCCTGCCCGATTAATGCCCGCCAAAACGTTCGATAATCTCAACGACATCGAAACCTGGGTTTTCGATCTCGATAACACGCTGTATCCGGCAACGTGTAATTTATTCGCGCAGATCGATGTGCGCATGCGTGATTTTATTTCCGCTTTTCTCGGCCTTGAGCCTGATGAAGCTTATAAAATTCAGAAACATTATTTTCGCGAATACGGAACGACCCTGCGCGGCATGATGACGTGCCACGACATGGACCCGTATGAATTTCTCGATCACGTCCACGATATCGATGTCAGTCCGGTGCCGCCGAGCCCCGAGTTGGACGCTGCCCTTAAACGCCTGCCCGGCCGCAAAGTAATTTTCACCAACGCAACCGTCGAGCACGCCGAGCGGGTCACCGACCGCCTCGGTGTCAGCCATCACTTCGACGGTGTTTTCGATATTTGCCGGACCGACTTCATTCCGAAACCCGATCCGTCGATTTATGATCTGCTCGTAGCGGATTTCGGGATCGATCCGGCGAAATCCGTCATGATCGAGGATATCTCGCGCAACCTCGCCCCGGCGGCATCCTTGGGCATGACGACGGTCTGGATCAAGACCGACACGAAATGGGGTCATGCCAGCCAAGCGGACGATCACGTTCATCATGTGATCGAGGATTTAAACGACTGGCTCGCGGAAATCCTTCCTTAAAACAGGCCTCGACCGCGGTTCAGCCTGAGCATTGACAGAACCGGCCGGCTCGCCCATGTTCTCAGGCCTTATAACCACAGTCATTAACAAACATCGTTTGG
>CALINB010000033.1 GCA_938045325.1 uncultured Rhodospirillales bacterium
TCAGCGATCCGGAACGATGGATTTACGGCGAAGCGGAAGATAAAACGGCAACGAAGCCTTGGTATGAGCCCGGTTTCGATCCGGATGAAAAAAAATAGAGAATTAAGTCAAGCTGCAAAAATGGGAGGCAACATTTATGAAATATTTTCACCGTATCATCGATGAAGAGCGGGCGGATTTAAAACGCACACGTACAACGGCTCATGCTGCTGTCATTAAAGGCGACCGAATTACTGCCGGATTGATCGAAAAGGAAAAGGGCTCGGGTTCCCGTCCGCACCGTCACCCCAAAGTCGAGCAGTTTAATTACGTGATTGCCGGCAAGTTTAAATCGATGGTGGAAGGCGAGCATCATACGATGGAACCGGGTGACATGGTTCATATCCCACCGAATGCACTGCATCATATGGTTGCTGTCGGCGACGGCCCGAATATTTATTTTATGGCGAAAGACGCTCATAGCGATCCGGATAACTGGATTTACGGCGTTTATGATGAAGGTACAGAGGAAACGCCCTGGTACGAACCCGGGTTTGAGCCTGATAAAAAGAAATAAGGCCGATTGAGAATTTAAGGAGACTTAAATCATGGCGTTTGTTCATAACCTGCCGGCGATGGGCATTCAGGAGTTCTCTAAAAAAATAACGACCTCCAAGGGTGCGCGGGTCAAAGGCGAGCGCTTGACGGTCGGTTATGTGCATAAAGAGCGCGGCACCGGTTCGCAGCCGCACCGCCATCCGAATGTTGAGCAATTTAATTTCGTCTTAAAGGGCCAATTACAGCCCTGGGTTGACGGTGAGGAGCGTGTGATCGGTCCCGGTGAAGCCGTTCATATCCCGGCCAATACATTGCACAGCATCATCGCCGTCGGCGAAGAAGACTGCATCTTTTTCATGGTAAAAGATGCGGCTAAGGATCCGGAACGGGGCACCAGCGGTGTGCCGGAGGACCCAAACGTGAGTGCGCCGCGTCAGGAGTCAGAAGTCCTCGAAGGTATCGATAAAGGTGAAGATTCGAAGTACTTCTTCAAATTCAATAAGAACGATGCCGAGTTACTGAATCCTAAAATGACGACGACAAAGGGAACACGAATTGATGGTGACCGAATTACCATCGGGTTGATGAGCCATGCTGCTGGCACCGGCGCTCAACTGCATCGCCATCCGGATGTCGAACAATTCATGTATACTATTTCCGGACGGTGCGAAGTTTCCGTCGAAGGCGAAGAGAAAGTCATCGGCCCGGGAGATTTATGGTATGTCCCGCCGAACGCCCTGCACGGCAACATCGTTGTCGGCGATGAAGACTGGGTATTTGTGGTCGCGAAAGATGTCGGTAAGCAAGAGGGACGCAGTATTTTCGGGGTGCCGGAAGACCCCAGCCTTAACACACCGCGCTATGCGGAAGGTCATGATCCGGAAAAACATTAATTTTTAAAACGAAGGAGTTAAGCATGAAATATTTTCACAGAATTATTGATGAAAAGCGCGATATGGTCGCGGCCCACATCAGTTCGGCTGAAATCGGCATGGTTGAAGGCGAACGCATTTCCGCAGGCGTTGTGGAGAAAAAACAAGGGTCCGGTTCGCAGCCGCATCGTCATCCTAAGGTCGAGCAGTTTAATTACGTGCTTCAAGGAAAATTCAAAGCGATGGTCGAGGGCGAACATCATGAGATGGTCCCGGGCGATATGGTTCATATCCCGGCAAATGCTTTGCACCAAATGGTTGCGATCGGCGAAGGCTTAAATATTTATTTTATGGCGAAAGATGCCGGGAGTGATCCGGAACTCGGTATCATGGGGTATGCCGAAGATAAAAATGTGGACCGGCCATGGTACGAACCCGGTTTCGAACCGGAAAACAAAAAATAAGAATAAGGAAAAGAGGATGCCCGATTCCGGTGCCAAACAGTTAGCCGGTCAGGTTGCTTTAATTACCGGCGGTGTTCGGCGTATTGGGCGGGCATCCGCCTTATCACTGGCACGTGAAGGGGCAGCCATTGTCGTGCACGCGCAAAATTCGCGCGATGAAGCCGAAGCCCTCGAAAAGGAAATCAAGGACCTTGGCGGCGAAGCAATGGTTCATTTGGCCGATGTAACTGACGAGACCGCCGTCAAAGGTCTAATTGATGCCATTATCGAGCGTTTCGGTCGTATCGATATACTCGTGAACAATGCTGCAATCCGAAAACAAACACCTTTTCTTGAAATGAGTCTTGAAGAATGGCAGCAGTTGCTTTCCATTATTCTCGATGGAACGTTTCTTTGCACGCGCGCGTGTGTGCCGCACATGATCAAAAACGGCGGCGGTGTCGTGGCCAACATGGGCGGTATCAGCCACCATGTGGGTGCTAAGAACCGGGTTCATGTTGCGGCGGGTAAGGCCGGCCTCGGTGGCATGACCCGGGCCCTCGCGATGGAACTGGCCGAGCATAACATTACGGTGAACCTCATCGCACCGGGCGGTATCGGCGGGGAGCGCAGTAAAACATCGCCCGAGTCGGCGAATAAAGCCGGCACCAAGAGCATACCCCTAGGTTACATGGGGTCGTTCGAGAACATCGCGAATATGGTGCACGCATTATGTGTGCCGGCGGGCCGCTACATTACCGGGCAAACGATTCACGTCAACGGCGGCCGATTTTTAGGGCCGTAACATCAAAAAATACTGCGTTTCGGTGTTAGCATTTCAAGCTTGCCTGGATCGAGCGCAATATTCAGCCCGGAAATTTCTTCAGGTTTTAAATCGGCCAGCCGTTGAACGGTATCGAGAAACCGTTCGCTTTCGCCCGCCTCGACGATGCCGTCGGCGAGTGTCAGATATTTGTTGATATATTCGGGTCGAGCAAAGGGCCGCGCCCCGCGCGGATGAGCGTTGGCAACACCGAGTTCGTCGATGACCTGCCGACCGTCTTTATAAGTTACGACGGCGCGGCACCCATGGTCACGTTCCAGCGGCGGCGGGTCGTCGTATCGCTTGTTCCATTCTTCGCTCTCGACCGTGCTGATTTTCTTCCATAGCGTGACGGTCTCCGGCCGGTGGGTGCGCTCGGGCAAATAACTATTGATATGATGCCAAGCACCGTCTTCAAGGGCGACGGCAAACGCGTACATGCCGCTATGATCGAGGGTTTCCCGGCTCGCATCGGGATCGTACTTCTGCGGATCATTGCCGCCGCATCCCATCACGTTGTGGGTGTTACGTTTGGTAAGAAGAACGATGCTCTCGATGTTCTCCAGATTATCGAGCTGATCACGCATCTTAAATGCCAAATCGACGATGGCCTGGCCGTGATAGCCGATCGAATGTTCCTTGGTGAATGTTTCGAGGATTTGCGTTTTAGGCTCGCCTGGTTCTGCCAGGGGAATATGCCCCGTATCACCACCGACTTGGCGGGCGAGAATGCCGTCGGTGCCTTCGTAAATTGGCGTCGGGCTGCGTTCACCGCGTAGTGCACGGTCGACGGCCTCGATAGCGAGTTTGCCGACATGTCCCGGCGCATAGGCTTTCCAGCTGGTGATGTCGCCCCGGCGGGTTTGCCGTACAGTTTGTGAAACATGGGCAGCCTGTTGCAGGGCTTCGTATAGTGTTTCGATATCCAGCCCCATCATGGCGCCGATGCCGGCGGCGACACCCGGGCCGACGTTGCCCAGGTTCTCGAGGCCGTGACGCTTAATGTTCAGCCCTTTCGCCATGGAGATTTGCGTTTCATACGCGATGATGATGCCACGCGCGAGGGCATCACCGGTGCATGCGCATTGCTCCGCGGCGGCAATGATGGACGGGATATTATCGCCGGGATGGCCCGAGTCGACACCGCCGAAGTAATCATGAAAGTCGAGCTCCCGCACAGCCGTGGCGTTGGCCCATGCTGCCCATTCGCAATGCACCCGTGTGTCGTTTGGCACGCCCAAGACGGTCGCACCCCCTTCGCGCGGGTGGGCGAGGGCTTGTGCACGCGCATTCGCCACCGCCCGATTATTGATGGCTGCAATGGCGACACCGGCATTATCGATGATGCGGTTGATCGCCATATCGACGGCATCGGCATCGTTGGGTGTCGGATCCAGCGCGACGGCGGCGAGTTTCCAGGCAAGTTGATCGGGTTTGGCAAGAACCTCCCCCGGCTTGTGCGGGCTGACGTCGTGGATTTTCATCGGCGTGCCCTTAAGCGGTCAGCAGTTCGCGCAGCTTGCGGACGTTTTTCACCTTTTCGAGCCCCCAAATCTTGGTGATAAGATTCTTCGAACGTTTCTTGCCCAAGATCGGTGCGATTAGGTCATACGCCTTGGTTTCAACCTCGTCGCGGGTCATGGGGTTGTCGGCCGTGCCGCGAACGGCCTTGGTATGTGATGTGACTTTTTTGCCGCCCTTTGGCGTTACCGACACGATACCTTGGCGCGGCGGCGTGGCGTGTTCGAGTTTCATGCTGCCTTTAAGCGTGGTTTTTTTGCGAAGCGCTAAAATCTTCGGATCCGACATGCGTTTATAATCGTGTGTTGACTCAAACGTTGCGGTGCCGTCGACGAACATCATGGCGACGAGGTGTTGTGCGCAAATATCGGGCATGTCCCGGTTATCGACCGTCTTGGCGCCGTGATCCGTGAGGGTAATTTCAATTTTTTCGATATCATTCGGTTTAAAGCCGTAGGTATCGATCAGGTCTTGGGTCGCATCGAGGGCTGCTTGGGCCGGCGATCCGACCGACCAGCGCTTGATATTGGTGCGGATAACCTCAAAGCGCTTGCCGAGGAGGGCCGTCAACTCGCGCCGCTTCGGTGCTTCGACATAAATATCGAAATAATTCGGGTTGCCGGAGAAGACGTCCTCAACACCGGTAAAGCCGTCATCGATCATAAGGGCCGCGGTGACACCGTTGCGCGCCGCCATGCCGGAAAAGACAAAGGCTTTCTCGACGTGTTCGGGGTCGCGCCCCCAGGTTCGCATGCCCGATGTTTGCTGAGCGGCATAAGAAAGTACGTGACGCATCTGTTGGGCGTTCAGTTTGAGATGCATGGCCGCGGCAGCAGCACCGCCGAAGTTGCCCCCGAAACTGTGGGAGTCGTATGCATGCTTGCGCATGGCTTCGGGGCTGAGGACCATGTTGACGCGCGCGCCGATATCGTAACCCAAGGTTACGGAGCGCAGGAATGCTTGGCCGTTCGAGCCCTGCCGTTCAGACATGGCCAAGGCGGCGGGCACGATGACGCTGCCCGGATGCATGTTAGATAAAAAATGGGAATCGTCGGTTTCATCGGCATGCGCCATGATGGCGTTGGCAAGGGCTGCATTGATTGCACTGGTTTTGAGTTTGGTGCCGATAACTGTGGCTTCCTTGGCGCCGCCTTGGGGCTTTATAAAGCTAATCGCCCGTTCGCCGGGCACCAAGCGCGATCCTGAGATGATCGCAGCCAACGTATCGAGGATATGATGTTTGGTTTTTTCGACGACATTGGCAGGCAGCTTCATTCGCCGCGCCCCGGCCATGTATTCAGATAGCCGTTTCGTTGGCGCACTTAATCGGTAAGTTGTTTTTGCCATGATGTCCTCCCTATGGTTAATTTGTTTTATTCATTGATTTTTGCATACGGCGCTGCCGGTAGCTAATCACAAATCTTAAGCTAAGAACATAGGCGAGCCAGCCGGAAAAAGCAGCCCAAGGCAACGAGCCGACCAGCATCGGCACACCCCAGCCCCGGATGAGGGTGTCGAACCACATGACTGTGGTATCCCAAAAGCCGATGTTGGGATCGAAGGCCATTTCCCACAGCTTGTTGAAGCTATCGTAACCCGTGAGATCGCCATGCCGGCCCAACATCATCTGGCCGGTAATATAAAAAGTGTAATAAATCGGAATGAGGGTGAAGACGTTTGTCGTCCACGTCCAGGCCATGCCGTTAATGACGGAAAAATCCCAATTAAAAAATTTTTTCGAGATCAGCCAGGTGATGAAAACCAGCGGCATTTGAATGCCGACAGTCGGCGTCATCGCCCAAATCATACCGACCATCACACCGCGTGCCGTATATTCCGGTGAATGCTGGCTGCGTTTGAGGGGAATGATAAGGCGGAAGCGAATAAGCCGGTTAAAGCCGTCGATCCAACTTTTTTGCCGTACAGGTTTCAGTGCGGGAACCCTTTATACCGTCGTTGCTACGGATGAATTGCAATCCTCGGGTCATAATGTACGCGAGGATCACCATTCAGAAAAGAGGTGTTATAGGCTTAAATTCGGGCAAGACTTTGAAATGTAATAAATCCGCCAAGCATCAAAATACAGACCATAAACGTCAGCAGCGTATAGCGGTGAACGTTTGACTCTTTCCGTGATTTGATGTCCCGGAGATTTCTAAACAAGTTGGAGAAGTGATCGCCGGCTGTTTTTAGCTTCTTCAGCTTATCGTGCTGCCAGAACTGGTAAATGAAGAGTGTGTAGATGGCGCCGATGGCGCTTAGGATCATCGCACCCTTGAGAAACGTTATCAGGGTCGGATCTTTGGATATGAATTTCGCAATGACAATGAGGATAATATAAACGACCAGTGTCGAACCGACCGTTTTCCATTGCATGCTTTTAGCAAAAAGCACCGTTTCAGAAGAGTCCCGATATAAAAGTTGGACCTCGGCGTGGGTTTTTTCATCAAGCTCGGATTCGACGACCTCAAACGGTTGTTTTTCTTCTGCGTCGTCCTTGTCATCTTTTTGCTCGGCCATCAGACCTATACGGCGGTATCCGCCGCTCCCTCAAGATGTGTCCCGCTTCGCGTCGTGATACCTAAATCATTGTCAGTAAACAAGCTTTGCCTCGTAGAACGGCGCGGACCCTTGGTATTTGGTACATTGGAACTCACAAAAACATTATTAACTTTTGGGCGATATTTTGACTTTTTAAGAATCGAAACGCGGATGACAGAATAGGGAAACAAGGATGCACCGATGACTGAAGAGAATCGCCGTAGCATACATATCGATTGTCTGGGTATTAAACTCGATTACGGTAACAATGCAGAATTGGCATCCATCGTTTCCAATGCAAACGAATTGACCGATGACCAGCGGTATTGGTTGTATCATTCTATTTGCGGCTGCATTTCAATTGATACAAATTATTTTTTAGAACGATTTTTGTCGAAAAGAACGAAACTATCGGGAAACGGTCATGGTTCGACCACATCTTTGTTCCCGGCTTTGTTTGCCGCTGCAGATTTTTATGGATGGCCGTAATGATCCACAGGAAGATCAGAGTCATCTTGATCAATTGTCTTTGTTTAGCCCGGAAATGATGGATGTCCTTGCCCGTCGTTTTATCGCGGCGGGACGCTATTCTGATGCTTTGAAATGTTATGACGGCATCGATAAAAAAATCGGCGCAAATATTCTAACGCTTGGAAAAAGAGCATCTGTACTTTTCGCTATGGGGCAAGCTGATGAGGCAAATGCCGCATTTGCAGAATTAAAGATGAAAATTCTTAAAGAGAGCCCTAATGCATTGGCCATGTATGAAGTGGCCGAAAACGATTTATCAATCGCGCTTCAAAATGATCGTTTGGAAACGAATCATAACGAAAGTTATTGGGATGATAAGGAAAAAATTGAGTCCACTTGGCGGCATTATTATTTAAGCTTTAAGAACAGTGGCCGGTACACGAACGTTGGGTGTCAAATTAACGGTGCGTTGATTGAGGGCATTAAAACGACATTAAAAGAAGATTCTTCTTTAGGAATCGTGTTTAATTTCGGCACATTTTGTGGGTTCCCTGATTATAATCTCTCTAAGGAGTTTCCCGATACCCAATGGGTTGGGTATGACAGAGAAACCCTTGCTATTGAAATGAACCGAAAGGCCTTTCAAGCTGATAATCTTCTTTACATTGACGGCGATTTCCATCGTCTTATGGCAAGACTTAAACCAAAAAGGCCTGAGCAATCCGTCATGCTTTGCCATGTCCGCTCTTTTACAGAAATGATGCCGAAAAAATTTCAAGATGTTTATCAAACGGCACGGGAGCGCGGTATTAAATGGCTTGTCGGGACAGAATTGATCGGCCCGAACCCGATTTCGGGGCGATATTTCCAAAGCGGTGTTGATGATAAGCGCAGTGATATTATTTCAAATCAAACCACCAGCCACGATTATGAATACTTCCTCGATCAAGCCGGTTATGCATTAGTTAACCAAACCGACGAGCCGATTGTTAGTTATCATGCCGTACCGGTTGCTTTCCCGCTCATGCCATTCCTTTATAGTGTCGTATTCCGCACGTACCGGGCCCGCTTGAAAGCCTAGGTTTTGCTGTGATCGGTGTTTCGGTGTACTCTACCTCTGTGAAGCTACTCAGGGAGCGAGCCGTATGCCTCAAACAACGCAGATTGAACCTCAAAATCATATCAGCGGCCTGAACATTTCCTATCCCGATGCGGTCATCGGCGCTGAGATTTCAGGTGTTGATTTATCGCAGCCACTTGATGACGAGACATTCGCCAAAATTGAAGAGATTTTTAACGAGCGTTCGGTTTTATGCATCCGGGGTCAAGAAATCACTGCCGAGCAATACATTGCCTTTGCCAAACGCTTTGGCAATGTCGAAAAGAATTTTCTCGACCACTATCATCACCCGGATCATGACGAAGTCCTGCTGGTTTCAAACATCAAGGAAAACGGCGAAGACATCGGTCATGCCGATGCGGGCCGGGTTTGGCATACGGATATGTCCTTCATGGACTGTCCGCCACGGGCAACGGTTTTATATGCTTTAGAGGTGCCGGTCCGCGATGGTGTTGTCCGGGGCGATACCAACTTTGCCAGTGCGGCGGCGGCCTATGATTCTTTGCCTCACAAAACCAAAGAGCAATTGGAAGACTTGATCGTTGTGCATGATGTATTCGGACGCCGGGCGAAAACCGGCACCGGTACCCAGGACAATGACAAGCGTAAAAAGATGCCGAATGTCCGCCACCCGTTCGTGCGGGTCCACCCCTTGACGGGGAGAAAGTGTCTTTATGTCAGCCCCGGTGAATGTATCGGCGTGGAAGGCATGGATGCGGCGGAAGGCGTTTCGCTTATTAACGAACACGCAAAGCTCATCACGCAAGAGCCGTTTCGCTACCGTCACCACTGGCAGGTTGGCGACATCCTGATGTGGGACAATTGCGCCGTACAGCATTTAGCCACATTCGACTATAAATGGCCC
>CALINB010000034.1 GCA_938045325.1 uncultured Rhodospirillales bacterium
GCTGAAAACTTCTTGTAGCGGCAGTATTCCTCAAGCTTAGCCACGTCTGCGGGTTTAACCCCCTCAAGGAGCCCGACGCCTTCTAAAAGTTTTGGGTCCGCTTCCGCCAATGCCTTCTCTCCCCCGAATCCCGGTCGATCCGGGATATTCGTCATGTTACTAGGAAATACCACACAAGGCGATATTGCCTTCATATCCGTCTTTCTAGCCCCGAACCCTTGCGGTTTCCTGACCAAATCAAGGTCGTAAATTAGGGCAATTCCCGTATTTTCCAGGAATCGCCCGGTTATCAGCCTTACATCATCACAAGCTCTATTACATTATAACCTTGATTTCACGGCAATTTTTCACAAGTTTGTCGGTAACAACCGATCTGACCAGGACCATTGGCATGCGCCAACTCAAAATCGCCATACTTTTACCTTGCTTCAACGAAGAGCTGACCATCGCCGACGTCGTTAAAAGCTTTCAACAAGCGGTGCCAGGAAGTGTTGTTTATGTCTACGACAACGCTTCAACCGATCAAACTGCAGCCCGCGCCCAAGAAGCTGGTGCCCTCGTTGCCCATGAAAATAGGCGAGGCAAAGGAGAGGTTGTCCGTCGCATGTTTGCCGATATCGATGCCGATATTTACGTGATGGCCGATGGCGACGGCACATATGATGCCTCATATGCGCCGCAACTCATCGATAAATTGACGAGTAAAAATCTCGATATGGTTGTCGGCACCCGGCAAGAAACAGCCGAAGAACAGGATGGCGACGCTTACCGGCGCGGTCACCGGTTCGGCAATCGTTTATTCAATTGGTTCGTCGCTTTGCTATTTTCACGTCAATTTTCAGATATTTTTTCCGGATATCGCGTCTTTTCGCGCCGTTTCGTTAAATCGTATCCGGCATTTGCAAAAGGTTTCGAAATTGAAACAGAGATGACAATCCATAGCCTCGATCTTCGCATACCGGTTGCCGAGTTTCCGACACCTTACAAAGCGCGGCCGGAAGGATCAGAAAGCAAACTCAACAGCATCACCGACGGCTTTAGAATTCTCGGCACGATCTTCATGCTTTTAAAAGAAACGAAACCGATTCAGTTTTTCACGGCTTTATTCATTCTCTTCGCCGCGACATCCGTTGCTCTGGCCGTACCGCTTTTTATTTCCTACCTTGAAACCGGCTTAGTTCCGCGTCTTCCCACTGCTGTTCTAACGACAGGTATTATGTTGGTCGGCGTCGTTTGCTTTATTTGCGGCCTTATTCTCGACAGTGTCAGCCGGGGCCGCCGCGAGGCGAAGCTCCTGCGTTATCTATCAATTCCATGTATCCAAGAAGACCTCAAAGGCGGTCGAGACGCGAAAGTTGACACCTAAGGCCCAAAACCCCATCATCTTTGCCGGTAACTCTCTCAACTCCCTGTAGAATCGGCTTCGATGGCGAGTTCGTCATAATTTATCAATCTTTGTACTGTAGTTTGCCCAAATGAAAATTGCTTTTTACTTATTCTTAGCCATTGGCGTTCTGATCACACCCGCAGCGACAGCGCGGGCAAACGATGCGCTTATTAATGCCGTGTCCTATGAAAAATTTGGTCAAGACCTACCGATTTCAGTTCGGCCGTTGGATAATTCGGACATTAACTTAGCCCTGCAAAAAACAATCGAAGATTCTTTACGGGCAAAAGGATACACAGTACTCGATAACGCTGGATTGGTTTTTTCCTTTGATACAGAGAACGAATCAGGCGCGTGGTCAAATGCGGGAGACCGACAGCTCATTGAATTAAAGAATCAGGATGGAACACCGCACTCTAACAATCCGGAGGTTCGCCTCAACCTTTTCAACAGCAGCCGTGGCGGTGTTTTTAACCCTGGGCGTCCCGGCACATCGCAGGTAACGCCGACAATTTACCGCCTCAACGCGACCCTCGAAAACAGCGCCAATGGACAACGGCTGTGGGAGGGATGGACCAAGGCAGAACTGGGCCTCGCCGACGAGGCAACCCTTTCAAGGGCCATGGTGCCGATCCTCCTGAACGCATTAGGCAAAACCATCCGTCAGAAAAAAACTAGTCTCTACTGACATCCTTTCACCTTTCGGCATAATCACGCTATGATCGGTTCCTACCGGCGGCACCATATTTGTGTGAAGACACCCTATTTACGTTTAACCCTCTTTTGAACCTCAGCCATGCCAAATAATTCTGAAAAAGCACTTCTTCCCGCAGGACTTAGCGACGTGTTGCCGCCCTATGCCCGCCATGAAGCCGCGGTTCAGGAAAATATTTTGTCGGCATTCGCATTGTACGGGTATGAACGGGTCAAGCCCCCGCTGATCGAGTTTGAAGATAATTTGCTGAGTGGCATCGGCACGGCGATGGCCGAGCAAACCTTTCGACTGATGGATCCTGTTTCACAACGCATGATGGGGCTGCGCGCCGATATGACCCTGCAGGTCGCCCGTATTGCAGCAAGCCGTTTGTACAAACAACACCGCCCGCTTCGGCTGAGTTATGCCGGTCAGGTTTTGCGTGTCAAAGGCACCCAATTACGGCCGGAAAGGCAATTTGGACAGGTCGGCGCCGAATTAATCGGTGATGACTCCGTTGCAGCCGATGCCGAGGTCATCTGTATGGCGACGGAGGCGCTTAATTCGATTGGCGTGTCGGACCTCTCCGTTGATTTGTGCATGCCGACGCTGGTACCGGCCGTTTATAAAAATAAAACAATTTCAGAAAAGACAGCGCAAAAATTGCGCCAATCACTCGACAGCAAAGATATTGCCGGCGTCCGATCGCTCAGCAAAGAACTCGGTAAATCGACGACAAATATAATAGCCCAAATGTTAACGGCAGCCGGCACAGCTGATGATTCTCTCAACGCCTTAAAAAAACTTAAGTTGCCCAAGCCGGCCGCGGCAGAGTTATCCCGCTTAATGGCGACGGTTAAGGCTATCCGCCAGCTCACACCGGCATTAACATTGACGATCGATCCCGTCGAAAACCGCGGCTTCGAATACCACACAGGCGTGACGTTTACCCTTTTTGCCAAAGGCGCCCGGGGCGAATTGGGCAGTGGCGGACGCTATTTGACCGGCAACGGGAGCGACCGGCAAGAGGCAGCAACAGGGCTTACCCTGTTTATGGATACCATCCTGCGTGCGGCACCTGTTCAGGCTGAGCCGAATCGGCTGTATTTACCGCACGGCACCTCACCTGACGTAGCTAACGCCTTCCGTTCCCAAGGCTGGGTTACCATTGCGGCATTGAAGCGTGCCGCAAAACCTGAAATAGATGCAAAAAAGATGAACTGCACGCATATGTTATCCAAAGGTGCACCCGTTTCATTGAAACAAAAAAAGAGTTCAAAAAAAACGGCGCATAAATCAAAACGCAAAAGGGCAAGGAGCCAATAATTCATGGCTAACGTTGTTGTTGTCGGATCCCAATGGGGGGATGAAGGAAAAGGAAAAATTGTCGATTGGCTCTCCGAACGGGCCGATGTCGTGGTGCGCTTCCAAGGCGGCCATAACGCCGGGCATACGCTCGTTATCGACGGTGTAACGTATAAATTAAGCCTGTTGCCGTCAGGCGTGGTCCGCGGTGGCAAGCTCTCGATTATCGGCAACGGTGTCGTCCTGGACCCCTGGGCGTTTATTGAGGAGGTTGAAACCATTAAAGGGCAAGGTGTTGATGTGACACCGGACTCAGTCTGCATCGCTGAAAATGCACCGCTCATCTTATCCCTTCACCGCAATCTCGATCAGGCACGCGAGCAAGCCCTTGGTAAAGCCAAAATCGGAACAACAGGCAGAGGCATCGGCCCGGCCTACGAAGATAAGATAGCCCGCCGAGCGATACGGGTCGGCGACCTGGCGGAACCGGAAGTGCTACAAGATAAAGTCGACAAAATGTTATTTCATCACAATGCGCTGCTACGCGGCCTCGGGATGCCTGAAATTGACCCCAATGAGCTGATGAACGATCTTCATGAAATCGCGCCAAAAATTTTACCTTATGCCGATAGTGTTTGGAAAAGACTCAACAGCGCCCGGCGCAACGGGCAGAGAATTTTATTTGAAGGTGCACAAGGGACGATGCTCGATATCGACCACGGGACCTACCCTTTTGTCACTTCATCAAACACGGTCGCCGGACAAGCCGCCGTTGGTTCCGGGCAAGGCCCCGGCGCTATTGATTATGTGCTTGGCATTTCCAAAGCTTACACGACGCGTGTCGGCAGCGGGCCGTTCCCGACGGAGCTTGAAGACGAAATCGGCCAACGAATTGGAGAACGTGGCCATGAGTTCGGCACCGTCACCGGACGCCCACGGCGTTGCGGCTGGTTTGATGCCGTCCTCGTACGCCAAGCGGTCAAGGTTAACGGCATTAACGGCATTGCCTTAACAAAAATGGATGTATTGGACGGTGAAAAAGAATTGAAAGTGTGTGTCGGGTACCGTTTGGACGGACAAACCATCGACCACTTTCCGGCATCTTCAATCGGCCAAGCCCGGGTCGAACCCATCTATGAAACCCATGAAGGTTGGTCAGAAAGCACCCAAGGCGCGCGTTCATGGGCCGATTTACCAGCTACGGCTGTAAAATATGTCCGCCGTATCGAAGAGCTAATCGAGGCGCCCGTTGCCCTACTTTCCACAAGCCCGGAACGGGACGATACGATATTGGTCCATGACCCGTTTGAGGACTAAGCCCTATTGGTCCTGATTTAGACGCTGGGCTGGTTAATTCGCAAAAAAATTAACCAAGAAATTCTCCGGAAATCCGGGAAAAATTCGATTTTTATAATGGAATATTGTCTTAATCGCCGGGGATGATTAAGATTCAGGCCATATACGAGCATTGCTAGGCGGTAAGGGATCAGAATGATGGCCGATACGCCCGCAGAAGCTAAGCAAATGGCCGAGTCAGCGAAGGCGCCGGAGACCAATGAGTCTGCCGGTAAGCCGGATGATAAAACTGCAGAAAAACCTACAGCGCCTGTGAACGCGCAGACGAAGTCTGTGCGGCCTATTGTGCTGAATGAAAATTTCCTCATTAATCCTGCTGAGCCGTTCGAAACACTCGATACACAAACGGCAAAGGCCTATTACGCTGAAGACAAGCGTGACCCAGGCCGAAAACTATATGCACTGATTTGCGATCCAAACATCCCGGTCAGAATGAATGTCTTAGATTCCATCAAAGGGGCAACCCTGCGCGGCATGCTATCGCTAGTTTCATCAGGACCGGTCAAG
>CALINB010000035.1 GCA_938045325.1 uncultured Rhodospirillales bacterium
ACAAAAATCAAAAACACAACAACACAAATGCCGAGGCTGGTGATGACGCAGGATTTTAACGGCCGCAGCCCCATGGCATACGTTAAGCCAATCATATAAAACGGTGCTGTGACGACGAACCCGGCGTTAACCAAGGCCCAAAAGAACAAACCGGACCAGGCAATGACGCCGATGACAAATGCGCAAAATTTAAAATCGAGAGCCGCCAAACTGGCTTCCGTATTATTACGCAAACCATCAAACATCATGATGGCGGAGAACCCGATGCAAAGACAGCACGCCAAAATCGGAAAAAACCCAAGCAGAAAACCATCCCGCAAAACACGGTCGTAATCAGTATAGAAAAAAATGTAACCCAGAATGAAGGAAAAAAAACCGACGGCGATTAAACCTGCCCCCTGGTTGGTTTTCCACCAGTTGGAATTTTGGACGTCTTGCCCTTCACTCACGGCCCGCTCCCCTATTCACTTAAAAACATAGAATATTATTTAAAGAAATAAACGGCCCAGGAAAATGAAAGCATGATCCTGGACCGTTTACCTGATTCAAATAATCAGACGCTTATTTCTTTTTCTTCTTTTTCTTGATGATTTTTGCCTTGCTCAGCAAATCAACGGCTGCGCGCGTGGCTTTAACCATCTCAACATAGTCTTTTTGCGCCTGCTCCATCGGCGTAAAGATGGGTTGCGCTTTGATTTTACCCATCAACTTTTTAACGGGCTTAAACTTCAATGTTTTTTGAACAGCGTTCGAAACCTCTTTGCACGTCGATTGTTTCGTTTTCGGGTGCACGCCGATCCAACGCAATCCCTCAAAGCTTTGCTTAAAGCCGAGATCTTTGGGTTGCGGCACTTTGTTGCCGACTTCTTTCTCGTACCCCGGAGGATGTGGCTTATTGGAACTTGTCGCAACAATTGTTGCTTTCTTCGGTGCGTGGTTCCGCATGATCTCATCGGGGCCCACCATGATATCGATGTGCTTACCGAGGAAGTCGGAAACCGCCGGACCCGAACCCGGATACTGGACGTAGTTCATGGTGACGCCGAATTGCTTAAACAACACGGCCGCCCCGAGGATGTTAGAACCCGAACCGCCGACCGTGACGGTACCCGGGTTTTTCTTGGCATAGGCCACGAGGCTCTTCAGGTCCGTATAAGGCTTACCTTTGTGGATCGTGACGTTGGGACGGAAGTAACCGATAAAGGCGCAAATTTTGATGTCTTTCAGCGGGTCCAAGATCGGTTTGGATTCACGCGCGAGTGCCAAAACCGGCGTCGGGCTTGCCATCAAGATGGTATGGCCATCGGCCTTCTTATCCATCATCCACTTCCAACCTTTAACGCCGGAAGCACCCGGAATGTTCCGGACCCGCAAGCCGCGGCCCCAGATTTTTTCCTCAAAGCCAGCCGTTGACATGATGCGCGACCAACGGTCCGTTCCGCCGCCGGCACCGAACGGCACCACCCACGTCACGGTTCGTTTCGGATATTTTGCTTGCGCGGTTGCAACGAAACCACTCACGAGAAGGGCAGCCACGGCGGCTGAACCCAATAGTTTGGAAACCAATTTCATAATGTTCTCCCTGGTTTTCCAGGCAGCCTCAATGGCCGCCCCCTTGAATAATGACGGCAGTATGACAAGCACATTTTGTGTGTCAAGGAACCATTCTCTGGCCGAAAATTGATCAATTTCGAATTGGTTTTAAAGACTCTGGTGCGGCTAAAGAACAGGCTTGGTGAGCCTACGCCAGGGCGTCGATAACTGCTTGCGTAAAAGCTTCCGTGCCGAGCGGACCGCCGAGGTCGGGCGTACGGGTTGCCGGGTCGGCCAAGACCGATTCGAGAGCACGATCGATGGCGGCCGCCGCGTCACGAAAAGCTAGTTGTTGGTGATGTTGGCCAAGCCAATCCATCAGCATCGCAACGGATAGCATCATCGATGTCGGATTGGCTTTGCCCTGGCCGGCAATGTCGGGGGCGGCACCGTGTTGGGCCTGTGCCATCGCAAAGTTGTCGCCAGCATTCACGCTGCCCGCCAGGCCTAAGCTACCGGATAATTCGGATGCCTCATCCGAAAGAATGTCGCCGTACATATTGGTTGTAACGACGACATCGAAACGGGCCGGGTCGCGCACCAAATACGCGGCCATGGCATCGACGATGATGTCATCGAGCTCGACATCCGGATAGTCTTCGGCAACCTCGCGGACCATTTTTAGAAACAACCCATCCGACATTTTAAAAACGTTCGCTTTGTGCACGGCAGTCACTTTTTTTCGCGGGCGCGACTGCGCCAACTCGAATGCCCAACGGGCAATCCGCCGGCAACCATGATCGGTGATTTTGCGTACTGCCATCGCGAGACCTTCTGTCGGCATAAACTCGCCACTGCCCAGATGCATATTCCGGTCGGCATAAAAGCCTTCGGTATTTTCCCGCACGATTACCAAGTCCATTGGCTGATCGGTCCGCGCCAGACCTTTACGCGCCCGTGCCGGGCGAACATTGGCATATAATTCGAGGCCGGTTCGAAATTCTCCGCCGACACTGGTTTTACGTTTTACTTCGGGCGGGTAGTTGTAGCTGTCGACGGGACCGAGGATCAGACCATCGGCGGCACGAACACGCTTCATCACGTCTTCGGGAACCAATTCACCGGTCGCTTGGTAGGCTTTGAGTCCGGCTTCGGCATGCTCAAAAGAAAGTGATAGGCCGAACTGTGCCTTTAACGCTTCCAGCACGGCCATGCTCGCCGCCGTAATTTCCGGACCGATTCCTTCTCCTTCGATAACAACGATATCCACGGCACTCTCCTTATAAGGATGCGTTAATTCAATTGTTCGGCGACGGCTTTCGCAAATGCCTGTGTCCCGAGTGTGCCGCCCAAATCCCGGGTGCGGGTTTTTGGATTATCCAGCGTCCGTTCAACGGCTTTGCCGATGGCCGCACCCGCTTCGCAAAGTGAGTTCGAATCCCGACGGCGGCCCAGCCAATCGAGCAACATGGCGGCGGAAAGAATCAACGAAACGGGGTTGGCGATATCCTGGCCCGCGATATCCGGCGCCGAACCGTGTTGCGCCTGCGCCATGGCGATAGTGTGCCCGGCATTGATACTGGGCGCGAGACCCAAACTGCCGGCCAACTCGGATGCTTCATCCGACAGAATATCGCCATAAAGATTCGTCGTGACAATGACATCGAAACGCTCCGGTTCGCGAATAAGAAAAGCCGCCATCGCATCGACGATCACGTCCTCCCATTCGACGTCCGGAAACTGTTCGGCAACCTTTTCGACTTCCCGGAGGAACAAACCCTCGCCGACTTTGAGGACGTTCGCCTTATGCACGGCAGTGACTTTCTTGCGCGGCCGCGCGCGCGCCGTTTCAAACGCCGTTTGCGCAATGCGCCGGCACCCTTCGGCGCTGAGTTTCCGCAACGATAACGCCACGTCTTCGGTCGGCATGAACTCACCGTTGCCTTGAAACATATTCCGGTCGGCATAAAAGCCTTCGGTATTTTCGCGCACGATCACGAGATCGATGTCGTTGCTGATTTTGGCAAAGTCACCGTAAGACTTTGCCGGGCGGATATTAGCAAACAAATCGAAATACTTCCGGCATTGGGTCGACACGTTAATGCCGCCTTCCTCGGGTGGCGGATACGCCATGTTGTTATGGGGGCCAAGAATAAAGCCGTCGGATTCCTTGACCGCTTCGAACACGCGATCGGGAAATGTCGTTCCTTCCTTTTCGAGTGCCGCAAGGCCGACATCATATTCCGTATAGTCGACATCGAGCGCGTATTTTTTTTGGACGGTCTCAAGTACGGTCATTGTCGCCGCGGTAATTTCCGGGCCGATCGCATCGCAGGGTAAAACGGCAATTTTCATAAGCGCCTCACGGCATGATCCATTTCGGGAACGCACGGTCCCCTGTTCAACTCAATGGCGCCGTTATACCGGTTTTGTGCCGTCAAGCAACGTTCGATACAGAAGCCGCTCGGCACCGGGCTTCAGGTTATGAGTCGCCGCGTGCATGGTGCACCGGTTGTCCCACATCATCAAATCGCCGACCCGCCAATGATGGTGATATTGAAATTCAGGCATCAACGAATGATCGTAAATTTCCTGCAATAGCGCCTTGCTCTCTGCCGGGTCCATATCGACGATGAATTCAGTCCTGGCAGCATTCACATAAAGTGCCTTCTTGCCGGTTTCGTCATGGGTGCGCGCGATCGGGTGAATGACATCGGGTACTTCTGCTTTTTCTTCATCCGTTAATGTCGCCAACTGGATATCGGGGTTGGATGTCAAAAACCGCTGAACCGCCATGTGCCCGTCAATACGCTGTTTGGTTTTATCGGGCAGTGTTTCATACGCGGTCTGCATGTTGACAAAGCGGGTTTCGCCGCCTTCATCGGGAACCTTCACGGAATATAATAAAGTCGCCTTAGCCGGAACCGCTTTATAGGATTCGTCTGTGTGAAAATGAGCCGCGCGCTTAAATTTTTTACCCGATCCGTGCACGTCTTTATCTTCGTTAGACACGACCGAAACATCCGGGAAATCGTCTAAGCGTAAATGGCGGTAAACATGCGGATGCGTACTGCCGAACTGATGCGCCGCATCAAGAAACCCCGCGATGTCGAACGACTGATCGCGAAAGCACAATACCTTATAATCAAGAAACGCCTGGTTGATCACTTCTTTCAACGAGCCGTCCAGAGACTTGCCGAGATCGATGCCGGTCACTTCCGCTCCCATCACATCACTGAGGGGGGTTGTCTGTACTGCCATGAAACGCTCCCGATCACGGTTTTCAGCCACTGCGGGGACTATCCATACACGAAATGACGATTCCCGTCATCCCGGCGGGAACCGCGCGAGTGGCCGTTTGGCGCCTCCAAACACTCGACTTAAGGTTGCAACTTCAACGCCACCATCCTAGGCTGTCGCTGCTAACACCTTGATAGTAAATAAATTTTTTGTTGTCAAAAATATATGAATTTTCAAGTTGAAAAACTCGATGGTCCATTCGGCGCGGCGATTACCGGGCTCGATTTGCGCGAACCGATGGACGAACAAACCCACGCCGCGGTGAATAAGGTATTCGTCGACAATGTGGTACTGTGCTTTCGCGACCAACACCTCGAAGAACCAAAAGATTTTTTTGAGGCCGGCAAACAATTGGGCGAGCCGATGAAACAAGTCGTCGCGACCTACCGCCATCCAGAGTTTGATGACATCGAAGTGCTCACCAACCGGCAAACGGATGAACGGACCAACAATACTAAACCAATGACGCGTGGCGGTACGTGGCATACCGATCATTCCAACATGGAACAACCACCGAAAGCGACGATGCTGTACGCCATTGCCATTCCCGATACCGGCGGCGATACGCAATTCATTAATATGTATATGGCCTACGATGCGCTGTCCGATGACATGAAAAAGCAGCTCGAAGGCAAGCGTGCCTTTCATTCTTATTTGTCGAGCCGGGCACCGCGAAAACTGCTGGAACGCACCGAAGAAGAAAAAGCGGTCAGTGACGGCACTTGGCAGCCCCTCGTGCGGTTGCACCCGGAAACGAATCGCAAGTCGCTTTATTTTAATCAAATGCGAATCGAGCATGTCGATGGCATGGAGCACGAAGAAGGCTTCGCCTTTATGGACAAGCTGTATGCCCATACATACAACCCCGAATTTCAATATAGCCATCAATGGCGGCTCGGGGATGTGCTGATTTGGGACGATAGAGCCTCACTTCACCAAGCGACATCCAACTACGATCAAAGTCAGTTGCGCTACATGCACCGGATGATGTTGATCGGCGAAAAGCCGGTCCTCGCTTAGATTTCCGGCCGTTTTAATACCCTTCTTTCCGTTCTTGCGCTACGCGCCCACCCGCGCGTATAGTCCCGCTTTAAATGACCGGAAAAGCAAAAGACACGAACTCGTTTCCCCATAGCCACTTGCTTGGCATCGAAGGCCTTTCCGCTTCCGAAATCACCTACCTCCTCGACCGCGCCGAAACCTACGTCGAACAAAACCGTCAAGCCGACAAGCGGAAGACGCTGTTGCGCGGGCGCACGATCATCAATCTCTTTTTCGAAGCATCGACCCGGACCATTACGTCGTTTGAACTTGCCGGCAAGCGTCTCGGCGGTGACGTCATCAACATGGCCGTTTCGGCAAGCTCGATGCAAAAAGGTGAAACGATTGTCGATACAGCCATGACACTGAATGCGATGCACCCGGATGTTATCGCCGTGCGCCATTCTGATTCCGGCGCGGTAAAATTGCTGTCAGAAAAAGTCAATTGCGCGGTCATTAACGGCGGTGACGGCAAACACGAACATCCGACACAAGCACTCCTGGATGCATTGACCATTCGCCGGCGCAAAGGAAAACTTGCCGGACTGCAGGTTGCCATCTGCGGCGACATCGCCCATTCGCGGGTGGCCCGCTCAAACATTCACCTGCTCAATACCATGGGCGCGACGGTACGGTTGATCGCACCGAAAACCTTAATCCCCACAGACATCGCCAAAATGGGCGCTGAGGTTTTCAACGACATGAACCAAGGTTTGCAAAATTGTGACATCGTGATGATGCTACGCTTGCAAACCGAACGCATGCATAAAAACTTTTTTCCCTCGATCCGCGAGTACTTCCACTTTTTCGGATTAACTTACGAAAAACTGGCCAATGCCAAACCGGATGCGTTGGTGATGCACCCGGGACCAATGAACCGCGGTGTCGAAATTGATTCAGAAGTTGCCGATGATATCGGCCGCAGTGCCATCCGTGAACAAGTGGAAATGGGTGTCGCCGTTCGCATGGCTTGTTTGGAAGCGCTTACATTGAATGCGCCTGAACAAGACCTGAATGCATAGGCACCGGAGAAACCGACGATATGGCTCTTAAACCAGGCGCAACCTCAAACAAAATAGCTTACATCAACGCCCGCCTGCTTGATCCGGCGACAGGCCTCGATGAAACCGGCGCGCTGATGAGCGAAGGTGAAATAATTACCGATGTCGGACCGGGTTTGTTTTCCAGCGGTGTGCCGAGCGGCGTTCAAATGATCGATTGCAAAGGATTATGTTTATGTCCTGGTTTGGTCGACATGCGCGTGCAATTGCGCGAGCCTGGCTATGAACACGAAGGCACGATTGCATCCGATGGCGAATCGGCCGTTGCCGGCGGCATAACGTCAATGGTGTGCCTGCCCAATACCGAACCGGTCATCGACGACATGTCCGTCGTCGAATTCGTCGCCCGCCGCGCCCGGCTGGCCGGATTAACAAAAGTGTACCCCTATGGTGCCGTGACCAAAGGCCTGGCCGGTACGGAGCTCGCTGAGCTTGGCCTGCTTTCTCAATCCGGCGCCTTAGCCTTTACCGACGGCATTAAATCCGTCGCCGATGCCCAAGTCCTGCGCCGCGCGCTCAGTTATGCTTCAACCTTCGGGCTCATCATCGTGCAGCACGCCGAGGAACCGAGCCTGGCCGACGGCGGCGACATGAACACGGGCGAGTTGGCGACACGGCTGGGACTTTCAGGCATCCCTCGGGAAGCCGAAATCATCATGATTGAACGCGACCTGCGCCTTGCCGAGATGACTGGCGGGAAAATACATTTCGCTCATATTTCAACTGCTGATAGTGTCGATAAAATTCGCGAAGCAAAGGCACGCGGTTTGAACGTAACATGCGATACGGCACCACCCTATTTTTCACTCAATGAATTATCGATCGGCGATTATCGAACATTCGCTAAGTTATCGCCACCGTTACGCTCGGAAACCGACCGCCAAGCCATCGTCAATGGTTTACGTGACAACACCATCGATATCATCGCTTCCGATCACACGCCGCAAGATGAAGAATCGAAACGCTTGCCGTTTGCCCAAGCCGGCTTCGGTGGCGTTGGGTTGGAAACGTTGCTCGCGGTTTCGCTCGAGCTCTATCACAAAGGCGAGTTGCCGCTCTTGGATGTCCTTAAGCATTTAACGTGTGCGCCGGCGGACCTTATGAACTTACCGGCCGGCCGCTTGGAAAAAGGCCGCCGCGCCGACCTCACAATTTTTGATCCCGACCGGGCGTGGAAAGTTGAGGCCGATCACCTGATCAGTAAATCTAAAAACACGCCTTTCGACGGGCGTCCCTTACAAGGCGTTGTCATGCGAACCGTCATTGATGGCCGCACCGTTTTTGAGAACGACGTTTAATATGTTTCATTCCGATTTCGAACTCGTTCTGCTTTATCTTGCCGCCTCACTCGGTGGTTATTTACTCGGTTCCGTTCCTTGCGGATTGATTTTTACAAACCTCGCCGGCATGGGTGATGTTCGCAACATCGGTTCCGGCAGCATCGGCGCGACAAACGTTTTACGCACCGGGAATAAATCCATCGCTGCGGCAACATTACTGGCCGATGTGACGAAAGGGGCTGCCGCTGTCTTCGCATTCGGTATGCTTGGCACGACGCCGGGGCTGATCGCCGGGCTTGGCGCCGTCCTCGGTCATAATTTTCCTGTCTGGTTACGCTTTAACGGCGGCAAAGGTATTGCAACCTCATTCGGTGTATTGTTGGTTGCATCATGGCCTGTGGGTTTACTGGGCGGTTTAACATGGATCGTTATGGCTGCTGTATTCCGGATATCTTCACTGGCTTCATTAGCAGCGGCTTTAGCAGTCCCTTTTTACATGTACTGGCTTGAAACCGACCACCACACCGCTCTGGCTGTCGCTCTCGCCATCCTTGCGCTGATATGTCACCGCGAAAATATTCGCCGCCTTCTAAAGCGGGAAGAACCGAAGATCGGGCAAAAAAGCTAAGAAAGCCCTTGGATTTACAAACTTTGACAGTTCTGCGGACTAGGCGTAGAATTTGGCAGTTTTCCGCCCCTAAAAGTAAGTTCTCCAGAGAGCGGTCTTGGCTCCGGCGCATCCGGGCTGAAAACCGCGCGACAAGGGTGACACTCATAAATGCCTGATACTAATCAACAATCAAAAAACAAAGAAAACGCAACAGCGGCCGATTCGAAAGACTCAGAAAAACCATCTCCCGTACCCAGCAGGCGCAAAAGCAGCTGGCAATATATGGCGATCGGTATCGTCGCATTGATTGTACTGGTCTGGGGCGGCTTTGAAGTGCACGACCGGCTCGCTTACGTACATGAAGTCGACGCCCGCATTCAAACGAACTTGATTACCGTATCAAGCCGGGTCTCCGGATGGGTATCAAATGTTTCCGCCTCATTGGGCGATCTCGTCGTAAATGGTGGTGTCCTTGCCATGATTGATGACCGGGAATCACGGTTGCGCCTGGCCGAGTTGGAAGCCCAAGTAAACGGCATTCAGGCCGAACGCGCACGAGCGCGCGCCGACCTTGAGTTGGTCAATCAACAAACGACAAGCCGCCTTGCTTCCGAACAAGCCAATTTGAATGCTGCAAAAGTTTCCGTTTCGTCATTAAAACCGCAACGCGAATTGACCGAGCGAGAATTGAAACGCTCGCAAAAATTGTTTGCAAAAAAAGTAATATCGCGCCGCCAACTCGATCAGGCCGAAACCAGCCATCAACGGATTGACCGGGAATACCGTCTCGCCTTGGCTCAATTGAGTTCCGCCAAAGCCAAGCTGGAAGAAGCCAAAGCCGAGCGCGCGAAAGTTAAAGTCATGGAAGCGGACTTAACTGTCCTCCAACAAAAGGAAGCCGAATATAACGCCAAAATCCGCAGCCAAGCCCTCGACTTTGAAGACCGTGTCATTCGCAGCCCTGTTAACGGCGTCGTCGATCGGGTCTTCGTCGAGAAAGGCGAATATGTGACACCGGGGCAAAGGATTGCGCTCATTCATGATCCATCTGAAATTTGGATCGAAGCGAATATTAAAGAAACTGAAATTCGAAAAGTTAAAATTGGACAATCGGTAGAAATTTCCGTCGATGCTTACCCTGATACAAAATTTAATGGCACGGTAAAGTCGATCGGCGACTCGGCAACGAGCGAATTCGCCTTGCTGCCAACACCCAATCCAAGCGGCAACTTCACGAAGATTACGCAACGCCTGCCCGTGCGCGTTAAAATCGATCAACAGGGACGGAAATTTCGCCCCGGCATGATGGTCGTCGTTAAAATCAACGTCTCTGACTCACCATCGTCAGATCAGGCGGTTACGAATAAGAAAAGGTGACGTCCGTCAATCAGGATAGCGTTGCCATAACGCCGGCTTATCGCTGGCTCATCGTTATTTCAGGACTTTCCGGGACACTCGTTGTCATCTTTTCCGCGACAATGATTAATGTCGCCGTACCGAGCATCATGGGGGCCTACGGCGTCGGCCAGGATCTTGCGCAATGGGCGGCCACTGCTTACATCGCCACCATGGTGATCGGCCAATTGATGAACAATTGGCTGGTCAGCGCCATCGGTGAGCGCTACGCGTTTTGCGTTCTTCTGGTGCTGTTTACTATCGGTTCTTTGATTTGTGCCGTCACACCGAACATTGAAGTGCTGATCATCGGCCGAATCATTCAAGGGTTTACAGCGGGCATCGTACAACCCTTGGTGCTGGCCACAATCATTTCGGTTTTTCCGGAAGAACGGCGTGGCTTTGCCATCGGTTTATTCGGCATGGGCGTGACCATGGCACCGAGTTTTGGCCCGTTGATCGGCGGCATCGTCATCGACGCCCTGACCTGGCGGCATATTTTTATCGTTCCCCTTCCCTTGGTTGGCTTTGCCTTCCTAATGGGACTGCTGTTTTTACCGACTCGAAAATTTAATGCTCGCCTGCCGTCTTTCGATTGGACCGGTTTGATTTTATTAAGCACCGGTCTGATTTGCCTCATGACGGCAGTCGGGAACGGTATACGTTGGGGATGGGGTTCCAATGAAATCATCATACTTTTTATGGTTGGTTTTTTAGCCGCAACGGCATTCGTTTATTCACAACTTCATTCAAAGAATCCGTTATTAGATCCAACCCTATTTCTCAATTCACGATTCACAGCAGCAATGCTGATTGCCTTCGTCTTTGGTGCCGGAAATTTTTCAACCAACTATGCCATTCCTGTTTTTTCACAAACCGTTCAAGGTTTTTCAGCAACAGCAGCCGGTTCAATATTGGTGCCTGCTGGTTTTATTTTGGTGGCCATCCTTCCCTTCACCGGCCGGATGGCGGACCGGATGTCCCCTCACTATCCGATCATGTGTGGTTTATTCTTATTTGCTATCGCTAATTATTTCATGGCCGATGCCGATGTGAATACACCAATATTAACAATGATTCTTCTAACGGTTCTCAGCCGTGGCGGCTTAGGGTTCGTCATGCCGAGCATGGGCGTCGCGGCAACCCGGGCCGTTGAAACCGAACGGTTGCATCGGGCCGTCGGCACACACAACTTTATTCGCCAACTCGGCGGTGCTTTCGGCGTCAATGTTTATGTGGTAATCGTCGAATCGCGAACGGCGTTTCACAGCGAGAACCTGACCGCGACCCAAACGGCGGCCAACCCTTCGAGCCGGGAATTTTTAGGCAAGGTCGAGCACCTGCTGAACGAAGCCGGGGTTGCGGAAGCGGTGCAACAACCGGGGGCACTCGATTACCTCGGCAAGGTCATTCACGCTCAGGCAACCACATTCGGTTTTCAAGACGGGTTTATGGTTGTTGCAATGTTGTTCATATTTGCGCTGATCCCGGCGTGGAATTTAGGGCGGTCGAAATGAAGAAACCCGTCAAAACATTGGATGCGGATTGGCAAGCACAATTCGACCGTTTTGGGCCGTCTTATCGCTGGCTGGTCACGATTGCCGGCACCTGCGGCACCATTGCGATGGTTTTGTCGTCGACCATCGTGAATGTCGTGATCCCCAGTGTCATGGGGGCCTACGGTGTCGAACAAGGACAGGCGCAATGGGTGGCGACCGGTTTCATCGCCACCATGGTCGCCAGCCAATTACTCAACGCCTGGATGATTGAAGCGCTCGGCATTCGAACCGCTTATTGCCTTATTCTGCTTGTCTTTACCGCCGGTGCGATCATTTGCGCCGGCAGCCCGACGCTGGAAGTTCTTGTTGCTGGGCGAATCATGCAGGGCTTTTCCGCCGGCGTGATCATGCCGCTGGTCATGTCGACCATTGTTTCGATTTTTCCGGAAAACCGCCGCGGGTTCGCCATCGGTTTATACGCTATGGGAACAACCATTGCCCCGGGCATCGGCCCCTTCATCGGCGGCATTACCATCGATACCCTCACATGGCGCCATATGTTTCTGGTTCCCCTGCCAATGGTTGGCTTCGCATTCATCATGGGCATGTTCCTGATGCCCGGTCGCAAGTTCTCGTTTCGCATGCCCTCGTTCGATTGGACAGGATATTCCTTGGTCATCACATCTTTGCTTTGCATTACGCTCGGTATCGGCAATGGGCAGCGTTGGGGATGGGGTTCCGACGAGATTGTCATCACGTTTGCCATCGGCATTCTGACGGCCGGGATGTTCGTTTATTCACAATTGCATTCGAAAAACCCCATTCTGGATCCGACATTATTCATCAACCCGCGATTTACGGCCGCTGTTTTGATTGCGTTCGCTTTCGGGGCCGGAAATTTTGCAACCAATTACGCCATTCCGGTTTTCACCCAAACAGTTCAAGGCTTCACGCCGACCAAAGCTGGTTTGGTGCTCATTCCGGCCGGCATTGCGCTCACGGTTCTGATTCCGATCGCCGGGCGCTTGGGCGACTCAGTCCCCAATCATTACCCGATCCTGGTCGGTATTGTGATGTTCTCCGCAGCAATGTTTATTATGTCCGGCTCGAACGCCCACACGGCTTTCTGGACCATTGCAGCACTGACAGTTCTCAGCCGGAGCGGACTCGCATTCGTCAACCCGAATATGGCCAGGGCGGCGACTCGTGCCGCGCCGCCGGATAAACTGCACCGAAGTATCGGTACCTATAACTTTATTCGACAGCTCGGGGGGGCCTTCGGTGTGAATATCATCGTGGTGCTTCAGGAAACGCGCACGGCGTTTCATAGTGAACAGTTAACGGCGACACAAACCGCGGCCAATCCGACCAGCCGGGAGTTTCTCGGCAAGGTTGAAACGTTGCTGAATGAAGCCGGCGTGCCCGAAGCCGTACAACAACCCGGCGCCCTCGATTATCTCGGCAAGGTCATTCACGCCCAGGCGTTTACCAAAGGGTTCCAGGATGCCTTTATGATTATCGCCTTCACGTTTGTCTGCGCACTTGTGCCGGCATGGATTCTTGGCCGTGAGCGCGCCCGCCGGCATGCCGCCGCCCAACAAGCGAGCCCGTCATCATGAATGGCGTATCGATCGAACAGTTGTTTGAACGTTTCGGGCCGGCTTACCGCTGGCTCGTCATGTTCACTGGTTTAATCGGCGCTATTTCGGTCGTGCTTTCGGCCACTATCGTGAATGTCGCCGTACCAAGCGTGATGGGCGCCTTCGGCGTCGAACAAGGGCAGGTGCAATGGATCGCAACCGGTTTCATCGCCACCATGGTCGCCAGCCAACTCATGAACGCTTGGGTAATCGGTGCGCTGGGCGAGCGTGTCGCCTTTTGCGGCGTTTTGGCTTTATTTACACTCGGTGCCATTGTCGCGGCGTCCAGCACGACCCTCGAAATCCTCATCGCCGCCCGGATCCTACAAGGTTTTACCGCCGGCATCCTGATGCCGTTGGTGATGTCGGTGATGATCGCATCGTTCCCGGATAACAAACGCGGCTTCGTGATCGGTATGTACGGCATGGGCGTGACCATGGCGCCCGGGTTCGGGCCGTTCTTCGGCGGCCTCGCCATCGATTTGTTTTCCTGGCGCCATATGTTTTTGATGCCTCTGCCCCTGGTCGGTGTTTCGTTTCTATTGGGTTTGTTTTTGATGCCGCACCGGAAATTTTCCTGGGAGTTTCCGAGTTTTAATTGGTCAGGCTATGCGCTGCTGATTGTCGCACTGATTTGCATCATGAGCGGTATCGGCAATGGGCAGCGTTGGGGATGGGGTTCTGATACGACGCTCATCACCTTCTCGCTGGGGATCGTGTCAGCGGTGATCTTTGTTATCTCGCAACTCCATGTCCGCAACCCGCTTTTGGACCCGACACTGTTTCTGAATCCGCAGTACACATCCGCCGTCGTGTTGGCCTTCGTTTTCGGCCTCGGCAGTTTTGCCACCAACTACGCCATCCCCGTGTTTGCCCAAACCATCCAGGGCTTCACGCCAACCAAGGCCGGACTCATTATTGTGCCGGCCGGCATGTTGTTGTTGGTCCTGATCCCCGTTGCCGGGCGAATTGCCGATCATATCCCCAATCATATTCCGATCATGTGCGGCTGTGTTTTGTTCGCCCTTTCCATGTACTTCGTTTCGGATGCCGACGTGAACACGTCGTTTTGGGCCATCGCGCTTTTGGTATTGGTCAGCCGCGGCGGCCACGGCATCGTTAATCCGAATATGGGCCGGGCGGCGCTGTCGGCAATTCCACAAGACAAGCTAAATCAGGGCGTCGGCACATACAACTTCATGCGCCAGATGGGTGGCGCCTTCGGCGTCAATATCATCGTGGTCATCATGGAAACCCGCACCGCGTTTCACAGCGAAACCCTGACCGCCACGCAAACCGCCGGCAACCCGACCAGTCGCGAATTCCTCGGAAAGGTCGAAGGCCTGCTCAACGAGGCCGGCGTCGCCGCAGCGATCCGGGAAGGCGGAGCGCTCGATTACCTCGGCAAGGTGATTTATGCCCAGGCCAGCACGCTTGGTTTCCAAGACGCGTTTACGGTCATCAGTATTCTGTTCGTCTTAGTGCTCATTCCCGCCTGGATCGTCGGCCGTGCTCACAAAAGGGTGGAACGGGCGGAGGCCCAAGAAGCCCGCAAAAACGCCAAGGCCGCCAAGGCCTAGACCGGCTTTTCACGCCATCGTCTTTAGATTTCCGTGGATTCCCGTTGCCGGAACGGCATCGGCCTGATATGAGAACATAACAAGAACTTTTGAACCTGCCCCCGCAAGGCGGCGGAATGATGATGGACCCGCAAACCACTCAGAATCTGTTCTTTAGTGAAAAACGCGACTGGCTGCGCCTGATTCGCTCCGAAAACGTTGGCCCGATCACATTTTTCCGGTTGTTGGCACATTTCGGCACGGCGACCGACGCGCTGTTGGCGTTGCCCGATATGGCACGGCGCGGCGGGCGCAGGAAACCAATCAAAATTTGTCCGCCGGAAGCAGCGGAAGCCGAGATGGAAATACTCGATACCCTGGGCGTGCAGTTGATTGCCGCGTGCGAACCGGCGTATCCACGCTTGCTGGCCGAAATAGACGACCCGCCACCATTGATTGCCGTACGCGGCCATGCCGATCTTTTAAACCAGCCGTCCGTCGCGATTGTCGGCGCACGCAACGCATCTCTCAACGGCCGGCGGTTTGCGCGCGATATCGCCCAGGAACTTGGCGGCCAAGGCCTCGTGATCGTATCAGGCATGGCCCGTGGCATTGATGCCTATGCCCATGACGGCGCGCTCGATACCGGCACCATTGGTGTCATCGCCGGCGGAATTGATCATATTTATCCGAAAGAAAACACGTCTCTCTATGCCGATATGTATGAACGCGGTGCCTTGGTCTCGGAAATGCCCCCCGGCACAGTACCCCAAGCGCAGCATTTTCCCCGCCGCAACCGCATGATTTCCGGCATCAGCCAGGGCGTCGTGGTGATTGAAGCCGGACGCCGGTCGGGCTCCCTGATCACCGCACGCATGGCGCTCGAACAAGGCCGCGACGTATTCGCCGTGCCCGGCTCACCCCAGGACCCGCGAAACCGGGGCAGCAACGATTTATTGCGCCAAGGTGCAATTTTAACAGAAAAAGCCGAAGATGTGATCACCGAGCTGGCGCCGCGCGATTACCCGCCGTTAAGAGAAACTCAACCTATTGAAACTAATGATATTTTTGATGAACCCGTCACACCGGAATCGAGCGAAACCATCCGCGATCGCATCCTCGAATGCCTCGGCCCCTCACCCGTGAAGGTTGACGAAATCATCCGTA